>DAIQBR010000151.1:0-8206 GCA_036781105.1 Kiloniellaceae bacterium | reverse complement strand
CTCAACTACATCTCCAACATCGTCTCGGCGAACGTGCATGCCACCGCCGACGGCGGCCACCTGCAGCCGGTCTTCGGCATCGCGCAGGAAACCCAGCTGGACGAGACCGTCTGCGAGTCGCTTTCCGGCTACCGCGGGATGGGGCCCGTGCGCCTCGGCAACTCGGCCTACACCCAGATTCAGAACGACGGCTACGGCAGCATCATCCTGGCCTCGACCCAGAGCTTCTTCGACTCGCGCCTGGACCATCCCGGCGACGTCAGCTTCTTTGAAAAGCTCGAGCAGATCGGCCACCAGGCTATCCGCCTGTGGGACAAGCCCGATGCCGGCCTCTGGGAACTGCGCACCCGCCAGCAGGTGCATACCTATTCCGCGGTGATGTGCTGGGCCGCCTGCGACCGCCTCGCCAAGATCGCCGCCCGCCTCGACATGAACGAGCGGCGCGATTTCTGGTCCGATGCCGCGCTGCGCATCCGCGCCGGCATTCTCGACCAGGCCTGGAACGAGGACCTCAACAGCCTGGTTTCCTCCTTCGGCGGCGACGACATGGATGCCAGCCTGCTCTGTCTGCTGGAGGTCGGTTTTCTCCCGGCCGACGACCCGCGCTTCCTCGGGACCCTGGAGCAGGTCGAAAAGCAGCTGAAGCACGGCCATTTCATGCACCGCTATGCGGCGCCCGACGATTTCGGCGAGCCGGAGGTGGCCTTCAACGTCTGCACCTTCTGGTACATCGATGCACTGGCCGCCGTCGGCCGCACCCAGGAGGCGCGCGACCTCTTCGAAACCATGCTCGCCTCGCGCAATCCCCTCGGACTCCTGTCGGAGGACATCTCCACCGACACCCACGAGTTGTGGGGCAACTTTCCGCAGACCTATTCGATGGTTGGGCTGATAAGCTCGGCGATGAAGCTGTCGAAAACCTGGGAGGAAGCCTATTGAGCCGCCTGGTCGTCGTTTCCAATCGTGTCGCCGCCGTAAAGCAGTCGCGTCCCGGCGCCGAAGGCGGCCTTGCGGTCGCCGTGCGCGCGGCCCTGCGTGAGCGCGGCGGCATCTGGTTCGGCTGGAGCGGCAAGGTGCTGGATCGCGACTACGACCAGCCCACCCTGACCGAGGCGGGCAAGATCACCTATGCCACGGTCGACCTCACCCAGCGTGACTACGACGAATACTACGTCGGCTTCGCCAACTCGACGCTCTGGCCGCTCTTCCACTATCGCCTCGATCTGGCCGAGTTCCATCAACGTACCTGGGGCGGCTATCAGCGGGTGAACGCCCTATTTGCGCACCGTCTGCAACCGCTGCTCGGCGACAGCGACACCGTCTGGATCCACGACTATCACTTCATGCTGCTGGCGGAAAACCTGCGCAGCGCCGGCTGCCGCCAGAGGATGGGTTTCTTCCTCCATATCCCCTGGCCGTCGCTCGAGGTGCTGCTGGCGCTGCCGATGCACCGCCAGATCGTGAAGGCGCTCTGCGCCTACGACCTGCTCGGCTTCCAGACCGAGGACCACCTGCTCTGCTTCCAGGACTACATACGGCGCGAGGCCGGCGGAGAAGTCGGCAAGGACGGCACGGTAAAGGCCTTTGGGCGAACTCTCCGCGCCGCCGCCTTTCCGATCGGGGTGGACACCGAAATGTTCGCCAAGATGGCTGCCGAAAGTGAGGGCAGCCGTCAGGTCGTCCGCCTGCAGGAAAGCCTGGGTTCCCGCGACCTGATGATCGGCGTCGATCGCCTCGACTACTCCAAGGGCCTGATCAAGCGCGTCGAGGCTTTCGAACACCTGCTCACCGCCTATCCCGACAACCGGGGCAAGGTGGTCTTTCTGCAGATTAATCCCCCTTCGCGCTCCGACGTTGCCGACTACGTCGATATCCGCCGCGAGCTGGAAGCCGCGTCCGGGCGCGTGAACGGCGCCTTCGCCGAATACGACTGGGTGCCGATCCGCTATCTGAACAAGAGCTTCAGCCGCCGGGTATTGGCCGGCTTCTTCCGCATCAGCCGGGTCGGCCTGGTGACGCCGCTGCGCGACGGCATGAACCTCGTCGCCAAGGAGTTCGTCGCCGCGCAGTCTGCCAAGGACCCCGGTGTACTGGTCCTCTCGCGCTTTGCCGGCGCCGCCCGCGAGCTCGACGGCGCGCTGATCGTGAACCCCTACGATGTCGAGGGCGTCGCCGAGCGCTTGCAGGAAGCCCTCAACATGCCGCTGAGGGCACGCCAGGAACGCTGGTGCTCGATGTACAAGGCGATCGCCAAGAATGACGTCACCGCCTGGCGTGAAGCCTTCCTGGGGGTGCTGCTGAGCCGCCCCGTAGCGGAGCAGCCGCAGCGCAACGCCTCATGACGGCCCTGCTGGCGGACGTCGGCGGCACCAACGCGCGCTTCGCGCTGCTCACCGGCGACACTCTGGGCAGCGTCCTCCATCTGCCCGTCGCAAATTACCGCACATTCTACGACGCGGCTGCCGCGGCGATGACGCAAATCGGCTGCGACAAAGTGCCGGAGGTCGCCGTGCTTGACTTCGCCGGTCCGGTCGACGCGGGCCGCGCGGTGATGACCAACGCCGGATGGGATACCACGGAAGGTGAGCTCGTCAGGCGCTTCGGTTTCAGTCAGGTGCGCCTGCTGAACGACTATGCTGCTCTCGCCCTCGGCCTCGCCCACCTCGGCGAAGCGGACAAACTGCGCATCGGGCCGGCGCGGCCGGAGCCGAAGGGCACGCGCGCGGTGCTCGGCCCGGGCTCCGGCCTCGGCGTCGGTGCGGCGGTGTCGACGGAGCACCACGACACGCCGGTGATCAGCGAGGGCGGCCACGCCACCATGTCGGCGGCCGACGATCTCGATGCCGAGCTTCTCGCCATCCTGCGCGCCGAGTTCGGCCACGTCTCCGCCGAGCGCGTGCTCTCCGGCCCCGGCCTCAGCAACATCCACCGCGCTCTCGCGCGAATGCACGGCCGCAATGTGGCGTCGCTCGACCCCGCCGAGGTAACGCGGACGGGCCTGGCGGGCAGTGACGATCTCTGCCGCCTTGCGCTGGAGCGCTTCTGCCTCTTTCTCGGAAGTTTCGCCGGCAATGTGGCGCTCGGCTTCGGTGCCCAGGGCGGCGTCTACCTCGCCGGCGGTATCCTGCCGCGCTTTCCGGATTTTCTCGCCGCCTCCGGCTTTCGCGCCCGCTTCGAGGACAAGGGCCGTTTCCGCGACTATCTCGCCGCCATCCCGACCTGGCTGATCACCCGGCAGGACGCCGCCTTCCTCGGCCTCGCCGCTGTCGCGCGCCGACTCGCCTGAACGCGCCCGGCTGCAGCGCAAGAAGCGGATAGCGCCGGCTCACCGGATCGCTATGCTGGCCGTCCCGCTGTAGCTTTGGTTTCCTTTTATGGCGTCTCTTCCGATGAAGGGCAGCGACTGGCTCCAGATTGTCCTGCTGGCGCTGGTCTGGGGCCTTTCCTTCTTCTTCACCGAGATCTGCCTGCGCGATATCGGTCCCGTCACGCTGGCGGCAGGCCGCGTCAGCAGCGCCGCCCTCGCGCTGCTCGCCTTCGCCTGGCTCAGGGGATATCGGCTCCCCACCCAGGCAACGGATTGGGGCGCCCTGGCTGTCATGGGCGTGATCAACAACGCCCTGCCCTTCACTCTCATCATGTGGGGCCAGACCAGCATCGACAGCGGGCTGGCCTCCATCCTCAACGCCACCACGCCGCTTTTCACCTTCCTGCTCGCCCACCTCTTGACCGCGGACGAGAAGATGAGCCGGCGCGGCCTCGCCGGTATCGTCATCGGCTTCTGCGGTGCCGTGGTGCTCATCGGTCCCGGCGCCCTGGGCGGGCTCGGGGCGCAGTCCTGGGGTCAGTTTGCCGTGCTCGGCGCCGCCGTCTGCTATGCCTGCGCGGGCATCTTCGGGCGCCGGCTGCGTCACCTGGCGCCGACCGTCTCCGCGGCCGGGATGACCTCTGCCGCCAGTCTCGTGCTGCTGCCCCTCGCCGTGGTCTTCGAGCAGCCCTGGACGGCAACCCCCGATGCGGCAACCTGGACCGCGCTGCTCAGCCTCGGCCTGGTCAGCACGGCCGCCGCCTATATCCTCTACTTCCGTATTCTGGCCAGCGCCGGGGCCACCAACCTGCTGCTGGTGACCTTTCTCATCCCGATCGCCGCCCTGCTGCTCGGCACGCTGATCCTGGGCGAGGAGATTACCCTTGGCGCTCTTCTCGGCATGGTGTTGATTTTCGCCGGGCTGGCGGTCATCGACGGCCGCCTGTTGCGTTTTTTCGGCCTCGGCGGAGCGGCCAAAAACGGCTCTGCGCCGGGGATTCCACCAAGCGGCAGAGAATGAATTTCAACTGCTGTGGACTATTCACAAGAGTCTGCCCGCGGCTTTACGTCCCCTTAACCGGTTAACCCCAAAAATGCCTCCAGAGGGTAATCAATTCAGCAGGGGAATCTCATGAGTCTATCTCGCTCAACCGTCGAAACACTCATCGATCTGGTCGAAATCAAGCTGAGCTGCGTCGAGGTCTACGACCGCGACGATTCTCGCGAACTGGTCAATCTGCAGCGCTGCAAAGACGAGCTGATGGACCTCGCCGGCATCACCCACAAGGCACCGGCGGAACTCATCGCTCTGCCGAAGGGTCGCCGCCGCGGACGCCGTCCCAACGCCTGAACCGACCGTTGGAGTGAGGTTCCCTGCTTGGTCAGCCGGGAACCGCCATTCCCTTCTCTACGGCAGGTCGCGCGGCGATAGCGTCGTACCAGCGCTTCACTGACGCAAAGTCTTCCAGCGCGATGCCGTGCCACTCGTGGCGCGCCGCCCAGGGGAAGGTCGCCATGTCGGCAACGCTGTAGTCGCCGGCCAGGTACTCGACCTCCTTCAGGTGCTTGTCCAGCACGCCGTAGAGCCGCCGCGTCTCGTTGGTGTAGCGCTCGATGGCGTAGGGGACCTGCTCTTTCGCAAAGCGGCGGAAGTGGTGCGCCTGCCCCAGCATCGGCCCGAAACCGCCCATCTGCCACATCAGCCACTGCAGCGCGTCATAGCGTGCCCTTGCGTTGCTTGGCATGAACTTGCCGGTCTTGTCCGCCAGATAGAGCAGAATCGCGCCGCTCTCGAACAGCGAGATCGGCTTGCCATCCGGACCGTCGGGATCGACGATTGCCGGGATCTTGTTGTTGGGACTGATCTTCAGGAAGTCGGGGGCGAACTGCTCGTCCTTGGTGATGTTGATCGGATGCACCGAATAGGCCAGCCCCATTTCCTCCAGGGCGATGGAAATCTTGCGGCCGTTCGGCGTGCTCCAGGTATAAAGTTCAATACTCACGGGGGCCCGTCTCCCTGTTTGATCTACCCAAAATTTGCGCAAAGAAGCCGGGCCCCGCACAGGACGGGGCCCTGCTCTCGAGCGGTCCCGACCCATCTCACAAAAGAGACCGCGCTTCCGCTAATATCGGTTCACGAAGCCGCCAGGGCCAGCCCTTTCCCGCTCTCCACCCCTGGACAGCGCCGCCGGGCTGCACTAGCTCCTCTCAAGACCACTGCCGGAAAGAGGTCGAGATGGAAACAGCTACCTTTGCCGCCGGGTGTTTCTGGGGCGTCGAGGCCGCCTTTCGACGGGTGCCGGGCGTGACCGGCACAGTCGTGGGCTACATGGGCGGCACCGTCGACAATGCCGACTACAGGCAGGTCTGCAGCGGCCGCACCGGCCATGCGGAGGTGGTCCAGGTCACCTTCGATCCCGCCAAGGTCACCTACCGGCAACTGCTCGCGGTGTTCTGGGCCAGCCACGATCCGACCCAGATGAATCGCCAGGGCCTGGATATCGGCAGCCAGTACCGCTCGGCGATCTTCTACCACAGCCCCCTGCAGCAAACTCAGGCGCTCGCCTCCAAGCAGACCGAGGACGCTTCCGGCCGCCATCCGCGCAGGATCGTCACCGAGGTGACCGCGGCCGGGCCGTTCTGGACCGCCGAGGACGATCACCAGCAGTATCTGGAGAAGCGCGGCCGCGCCGACGCCGCCGGGCCTTCCTGAACCAGACGCCTCAGACGGAGGATCTGCGGTAGGCCGCCCAGTAGGCCAGCGCGACGCCGCCGGCCCCGCCGATGATGTTGCCGAGGGTGACCGGGACCAGGTTCGCGACCAGCCCGGAAACACCGCCCTCGGCGCCCAGCAGCAGGCCGACCGGGATCAGGTACATGTTGGCAACGGAGTGCTCGAAACCCAGCGCGACGAAGGCGGTGATCGGCCAGAGGATGGCGAAAATCTTGCCGGCGACGTCGTGGGCCGCGAAGGTCAGCCAGACCGCCAGGCAGACTAGGGCGTTGCAGAGGATGCCGCGCAGCAGCGCTTCCAGCGGCGGCAGCGCCATCTTGGTCTCGGCGATGCGCACCGCCAGTTCGCCGCTGGCGCCACCCAGCACGCCGGATCCGGCGACCAGCAGCGCCAGGGCCAGCGCGCCCGCGAAGTTGCCGAAGTAGACGATTCCCCAGGCCCGCAGCAGCGCCAGGGTCGTAACGCGGCGGTCGACCCAGGCCATGACCATCAGGGCGTTGCCGGTGAACAGTTCCGCGCCGCCGACCACCACCAGGATAAGGCCCAGCGAGAAGGCCGCGCCGCCCAGCAGGCGGCTGGGCCCGTAGCCCGGATCGACGCCGGTCATCACCAGCGTGTAGAAGGCGGCGCCGAAGGCGATGAAGGCGCCGGCCAGCAGGGCCAGCGCCGTCATCTGCGTGAGCGCGAGGCTCGCCTTACCGACGCCGGCGTCCTCGATGCGGCGGGCGATCTCTGCCGGCCTGTAGGCATCCAGGCCGGTTGGATTGTCTCCTGCTGAACTCATGGCGCACGCTTCCCCTGCCCTGCTTTCGCTGGCGGCACTCTAGGGCAGAGCACACCGCCTGCCCAAGCCAAAGAGAGGCGCTAAGTCAACGCGAAGCGGCGCAACCGCCTCAGCGCCGGGCATACTGGCCGGCGCCGAACAGCAGGTCACGCGCCTTGGCGTCAAAACCCTCGCTGCGCAGCTCCGCCAGCACCGTCACGCCTTTCTGCACTGCCGGCCGCTCGGCGATGGTGTCGAACCAGCGCTTGAAGTTGGGCAGTTCGTCGCGCTCGACGCCCTGGCGCTCCGGATAGCGCGTCCACGGCCAGGCGGCGATGTCGGCGATGGAGTAATCCTCGCCGGCCAGGTAGGGGGCCTCGCCGAGCCGCTTGTCGAGCACCCGGTAGAGGCGGTTGGCCTCATTGGTGTAGCGGTCGTAGGCATAGTCGATACGCTCGGGCGCGTAATTGCGGAAGTGATGCGCCTGCCCCAGCATCGGGCCGAGACCGCCCATCTGCCACATCAGCCATTGAAGGGTGAGGTAGCGTCTGCGCGGGTCGTTGGCGAGCAGCTTGCCGTGTTTCTCTGCGAGGTAGATGAGAATGGCGCCGCTTTCGAAGATCGAGATCGGCTTGCCGTCCGGGCCCTCCGGATCGACAATGGCAGGCATCTTGTTGTTGGGACTGATCTTGAGGAATTCCGGGTCGAACTGGTCGCCGGCCCCGATGTTGATCGGGTGCACGTTGTAGGCGAGGCCCAGTTCCTCCAGCATGATGTGAACTTTGTGACCGTTCGGCGTCGCCCAGGAATACAGCTCGATGGTCATGCAGATCTCCCTTACCCAGTCCCTTGTGCAGAATGCTGTGTGGGGGCATCGCGCCGCCGCACTGGGACAGAGATGCAGCCGGCCCGGCGCGATTGCAAGATTGATGACGACCCTTGCAGGACAAGTTCTGGTTACCCATTTCTCCCCTACCTATCTGGTGATAGATAAAACCAGGAGCCCGCAATGACCGACTCATTGAACGCCGATTTCAGCCGGCCGGCCGTGATGGACAGCGCCGCGATGGACTGGCAGGCGAGCCCCAGCCCGACGGTGTGGCGCAAGCGCCTCGACCTCGTCGACGGCGAGTTCAGCCGCGTCACCTCCGTCGTCCGCTACGATCCGAAGTCCGCCTTTCACGCGCACGGCCATCCGCAGGGCGAGGAGATCCTGGTGCTCGAGGGCGTGTTTTCCGACGAGCACGGCGATTATCCCGCCGGCACCTTCCTGCTCAATCCCTCGGGCTTCCGCCACGCGCCCTTCTCCCAGGACGGCTGCGTGATTTTCGTGAAGCTCTGCCAGTTCCCCGGAGAAGGCCGCGAACACGTCGTGGTCGATTCCACATCGGCCGACTGGCGG
>DAIQBR010000150.1:0-8207 GCA_036781105.1 Kiloniellaceae bacterium | reverse complement strand
CGGCGTCGTCATCTCGGCCTCGCACAATCCCTACGAGGACAACGGCATCAAGCTGTTCGGGCCGGACGGCTACAAGCTTTCCGACGAGGTCGAGAAAGAAATCGAGGCGCGCATCGACAACGGCGGCGGCGAAGTGGCGCCGCCGCACCAGCTCGGCCGCGCCCAGCGCCTGGATGAAAGCGGTCACGGCCGCTACATCGAGTTCGTGAAGAGCAGCTTCCCCCGCGGCCTGCGCCTGGACGGCCTGAAGGTGGTGATCGACTGCGCCAACGGTGCCGCCTACCGGGTGGCGCCCAGGGTGCTCTACGAACTGGGCGCAGAGGTGGTGCCGATCGGCGTCTATCCCGACGGATTCAACATCAACCAGCGCTGCGGCGCCACCGATCCCGAGCGCATGCAGGAAGCTGTGGTCACCCACGGCGCCGACTTCGGCATCGCGCTGGACGGCGATGCGGATCGCGCCATCCTGGCCGACGAGAAGGGCAAGGTGGTGGACGGCGACCAGGTCATGGCGCTGGTCGCGCGCTCCTGGCTGCAGGAAGGCCGCCTGACCGGCGGCGCGGTGGTTGCCACGGTGATGTCAAACCTGGGTCTCGAGCGCCAGCTCAACGACCTGGGCGTCGGTCTGGTGCGCACCCCGGTCGGCGATCGCTACGTGGTGGAGCAGATGCGTGCCGGCGGCTACAACGTCGGCGGCGAGCAGTCAGGCCACATCGTGCTGTCGGACTTCGCGACCACCGGCGACGGCCTTATCGCCGCGCTGCAGGTGCTGGCGGTGGTGGTCCAGGCCGAACGGCCGGCCAGCGAGGTAACGCGGCTTTTCGAGCCGGTGCCGCAGCTGCTGCGCAACGTGCGCTTCAACGGCGGCCAGCCGCTGGAGGACGCCCAGGTGCAGGCGGCGATCCGCGCCGGCGAGGAGCGCCTCGGCGCCAGCGGCCGCGTGGTCATCCGCAAGTCCGGCACCGAGCCGCTGATCCGCGTCATGGCCGAAGGCGACAACGAGGACCTGGTTGCGACGGTGGTCGGCGACATCTGCCAGACCATCGAGGCGCGCGCGGGCGCGCGGCGCGCCGGCTAGATCCCGGCATCGCAGGCGGGGAGGGGCCATGCTGGCGGCACTGACCGCGCTGCTGCTGTGCCAGCTGATCGGCGAGGTGACCGTTCGCCTGCTGGAAGTCCCGGTGCCGGGCCCGGTGCTCGGCCTCGTGCTGATGCTGGCGGTGCTAGCGCTGAGAAAGGGTGTCCCCGGCAACATCCAGACCACCGCCGGCGTCCTGCTGAAGCACTTCTCGCTGCTTTTCGTGCCGGCCGGTGTCGGCGTGCTGCAGCACCTCGCCCGCATCGAGGCGGAATGGCTGG
This sequence comes from Kiloniellaceae bacterium, assembly GCA_036781105.1. Taxonomy (GTDB): domain Bacteria; phylum Pseudomonadota; class Alphaproteobacteria; order Kiloniellales; family Kiloniellaceae; genus Pelagibius. The sequence goes on along the minus strand of DAIQBR010000150.1, from coordinate 6,848 downwards.
CCATCGCCGCTGCGCTGCTGGTCAGTTCCGTCGCCACCATCGTGGTCACCGCCGCGGTGATGCGCGGCATGATCCGGCTGATGAAACTCGACGACGCCGGGGAGAACGGCGGGTGATCGGGGAGCTCGCCGACATCTGGGTCTACCTGCGCGCCGAGCCGCTGCTGTGGCTGACGGTGACGCTGGCCGCCTACGTGGCGGCGCAGTGGGTCTACGAGCGCGCCGGCCTCAATCCGCTGCTCAATCCCGTGGCGCTGGCCGTCATCCTGCTGGTCGCGCTGCTGACGCTGACCGGCACGGCCTACCAGACCTACTTCGAGGGCGCGCAGTTCGTGCACTTCCTGCTGGGGCCGGCGACCATCGCGCTGGCGGTGCCGCTCTACAGCCACTTTGGCAAGGTGAAGGCGGTCTTCCTGCCGATGCTGGTGGCGCTGATCGCCGGCGCGGTGACGGCGGTGGGCACGGCACTGGGCACCGCCGCGCTGCTCGGCGCCAGCTTCGAGACTCTGGCCTCGCTGGCGCCCAAGTCGGTCACCACGCCGATCGCCATGGGCATCTCCGAGCGCATCGGCGGCCTGCCCTCGCTGACCGCCGTGCTGGTGATCCTCACCGGCATCCTCGGCGCCATGCTGGCGACGCCGCTGCTGAACCTGCTGGGTATCCGCGACTGGCGGGCGCGGGGCTTCGCGGCGGGCGTCGCCGCGCACGGCATCGGCACGGCGCGCGCCTTCCACCTGAACGAGGTGGCCGGCACCTTCGCCGGCGTCGCCATGGGCCTCAACGGCCTGGCCACCGCCTTCCTGGTGCCGCTGCTTATCGACTGGGTGCGCTGAGCTACACCACGTTGTTGAAGCCGTAGGAGGGGCCCTCGCGGAGCTGCTCGACGAGGATGGCGAGGCCGCGGCGCAGTTCGTCGTGGTCGCGCGGCGGGCCGAAGCAGACGCGCACCGCCGGTGCGCTCTCGCGGCGGCCGACCATGAAGGGATCGCTGGGCGTGACAAGCACCCCGCGGCGCTCGGCCTCGGCGGCGAACTCGCTGGAGCGCCAGGGCTCGGGCAGGCGCAGCCAGAGGAAGGTCGACCCTTCGCTGCAATCGAAATCCCAGCCGGCCAGCGCCTCGCGGGCCAGCAGGCTGCGCAATGTCGACTCCCGCTTGCGCCCGGCGGCGACCTTGGCGGCCACGCCGCTGCGGATCAGCTCGCTGCCGATCTCGGCGGTCAGGGGGCAGGCCATCCAGCAGGTGCTGTGCACGGCGTTGCCCAGCCGGCTCTGCGCCTTCTCGGGCGCCACCACGTAGCCTGTGCGCAGCCCCGGCGAGACCGTCTTGGACAGGCCGACGACGTAGTAGCCGAGCTCCGGCAGGGGGGCGGCGATAGGCGCGGGCTCGGTGCCGTCGAGGAAGCCGAAGGTGTCGTCCTCGATGACCGCGACGCCGAAGCGCCGGGCGATCTCGGCGAGATCGCGGCGGCGTTGCTCCGGCATGGTGAGGCTGGTCGGATTGTGCTGGTTGGGGCAGAGGTAGATCGCCTTCACGCCGTGGGTGCGGCAGGCCTCCTCGAAGGCGTCGGGCAGCGGGCCGTCGGCGTCGCGCTCCAGGCCGTCGAGCCGCAGCCCCAGCAGGCGCGCCAGGCTGCGGATGCCGGGGTAGGTGAGGGAGTCGGAGACGATGTGATCGCCCGGCCGCGTCACCGCGGCGAGCGCGATCAGCACGCCGTGGTGGGCGCCGGCGCTGATGGTGATCTGCTCGGCAGTTACTTCATAACCTGAACGGCTGACCCACAGGGCGCCCGCCTCGCGGTGCTCCGGCAGGCCGCGCTGGCTTTGGTACTGCATCATCTCCATGGCCCGCGGGCCGGCGGCAACCCGTGCCATCACGGCAGCGATCTCGGCTTCCTCGGCGCAGGGCATCGGCGGGGCCGAGCGCATATGGATGGTGCCAGGCGTGGCCGCATGCCAGCGGTAGATATGGTCGAGCGAGGCGGGAACGTTCACGAAGGTGCCGCGACCGACCTCGCCGGAGGTGAGGCCGCGCCGCTCCGCCTCGGCATAGGCCCGGCTCACGGTGCCCACGGTCACCCCCAGGTGCCAGGCGAGGTCGCGGTGGGTCGGCAGGCGGTCGCCGGCCTTCAACCGGCCGGCGCCGATGTCGCGGGCCAGGGCATCGGCGATGGCGAGGTAGCGCGGGCCGGAGGCCTCTTCCAGGGAGGGAGTCCAATTTGTCATGATGACAATATAACAATTGACCGCAGGGGATGGCAACAACTAATACAATCTCAAGAGATGGATGGTGACAATTCTCGCATCCAGGAGGTTCAAATGAGTACAATTCTGAAGACAGCCCTTCCGGGCTCGGCCGGTTTGTCCCGGCGGGCCCTGGGGTCCCCCGGCCACTGGCACGACCTGGCACGCCGGCTCGTCCTGCTGCCGGTGCAGCTGCTGATCGTCTGGCAGAGGCGGATCCGCGACCGCGAGGCCCTGCGGCTGATGTCGGAAAACCAGCTGAAGGACATCGGCATCGGCCAGATCGAGGCCCTGCAGGAGTCCGAGAAGCCGTTCTGGCGCGGGTGAGGCCGAAGCGATGACCGAGATTGCGCTCTATCAGGTGGACGCCTTTACCGACCGGCCCTTCGGCGGCAACCCGGCCGCCGTCTGTCCGCTGGAGTCCTGGCTGCCCGACGCCACGCTGCAGGCCATCGCGGCGGAGAACAACCTCTCCGAGACGGCCTACTTCGTGCCGGAGGAAGGCGGCTACCGCCTGCGCTGGTTCACCCCGGCCATCGAGGTGGCGCTCTGCGGCCACGCGACCCTCGCATCTGCCTACGTCATCGCGCATCACATCGACCCGGCGATGAAGCGGGTGGTGTTCCATTCCAAGAGCGGCCCGCTGACGGTGACCCGCAAGGGTGAGGTCTTCACCCTGGACTTCCCGAGCGAGCCGACCGCGCCCTTCGAGGACGGCGGCAAGGTGGCCGAGGCGCTGGGATTTGTGCCGCAGGAAGTGGTCAAAGCGCCGAAGGTCGACGGCGGCAAGCTGATGGCGGTGCTGGCGAACGAAGCCGAGGTGCAAGGCGCGGAGCCGGACCTGGAGAAGGTGAAGGTGCTGCCCGGTGACGGCCTCATCATTACCGCGCCCGGCGACAGGGTCGATTTCGTCTCGCGCTATTTCGCGCCCCACGCCGGCATCCCGGAGGACCCGGTGACCGGCTCGGCGCACTGCGTGCTGACGCCCTACTGGGCGAAACGTCTCGGCAAGGCGAAGCTTCAGGCGCGGCAGATCTCGGAACGTGGCGGCGACCTCACCGTCGAGGACAGGGGCGCGCGCACGCTCATCTCCGGTCAAGTCTCCCCCTATCTGGAAGGCCGCATCCGCGTATAGACTGTCTGCCGTTTCCCCCTGCCATGAGGATACGGCATTGAACAAACGCGCGACCCTTCCCGCCCTCGACCCGGCCAGCGTCGAAGCGCGCAAGGGATCCTCCTACCCGGAGCCCTGGAAGACTTCCTGCGGCGAACGCGAGAAGCGGGCCCTGGGCGACGCGCTGGGCCTCAACGACTTCGGCGTGAACCTGGTGCGCCTGCCGCCGGGCGCGCTGTCGTCGCAGCGCCACTGGCACAGCCACGAGGACGAGTTCGTCTACGTGCTGGAGGGCGAGCTGACTCTCGTCACCGACAGCGGCGAGCAGCTGCTGAAACCGGGCATGGCGGCGGGCTTTCCCGCCGGCGAGGGCGACGCTCACCACCTGGTCAACAAAGGCAAGGACTGGGCCGTCTACCTGGAGGTCGGCAGCCGCTCCCTGGAGGACGAGGTGACCTACCCGGACATCGACCTCTTCCTCACCTCCGGGCGCCAGGGCAAGGCCAAGTTCACCAAGAAGGACGGGACGCCTTACTGATGGGCAAAATGGTGCCCAAGCCGCGGATCGAGATCGCGCCGGCGCAGGCGGGCGACATGGAGGCGCTGCGCGCACTGTTCCGCGAGTACGCAGCCTGGCTGCAGGTCGACTACTGCCTGAAGGACTTCGAGGCCGAGATGGCGGCGCTGCCGGGCCCCTGCGCGCCGCCGGCCGGCGGCCTGTGGATCGCGCGGGTCGACGGCGCGGTGGCCGGCGCGGTGGCGCTGCGGCCGCGGGGTGAGGGCGCGGCCGAGATGAAACGCCTCTGGGTGCGCGAAGCCTATCGCGGCCTGAAGCTGGGCCGTGGCTTGGTGAAAGCGGCGATCGGGGGTGCGCGGACCGCGGGGCATCGGCGCATCTTGCTCGAAACCCTCGACTTCATGGCCGCGGCGCGGGCGCTCTATGCCGACCTCGGCTTCGTCGAAGAACCGCGTGGTGACGCGCCGGCCAACGTGCGCCGCCTGCGCTGCGACCTCGTAGCGTCGATCACCGCCTGATCTTCTCTCACCTTTCGATAGCCGCAGGGGATGTTGTGCAGGAGCTTTATTTCGACGACTTCGAGCCGGGGCAGAGCTTCCAGAGCAAGGGCGTGACCCTCAGCGAGGCGCAAATCCTGGACTTCGCGCTGCTCTACGACCCGCAGCCCTTCCACCTCGACAGGGAGGCCGCCGCCGAGGGGCCCTTCGGCGGCCTCATCGCCTCCGGCTTCCAGACCCTGGCCCTGGCCTTTCGCATCTTCTACCAGGCCAACGTCATCAACGCCTGTTCGATGGGCTCGCCCGGCCTGGACGAGCTGCGCTGGCTCCGCCCCGTGCGTCCCGGCGACACGCTCAGCGTGACGGCGACGGTGCGCGAGAAGCGGCCCTCCAAGTCGAAGCCCGACCGCGGCACCCTGCTGATGGACTACGAGGTGACGAACCAGAAGGACGAAACGGTGATGACTTTCACCGCGATCCATATTTTTGCGAAGAAAGCGGGGTAGGCTGACCTTGCTATCGGACCGAAAATGGTCTATATTCAGTCCTCATCGACAGAAAGGCGCGTCATGAAGTTTTCGAGCCAGATCAAGTCGATCAGTTACCTGAAAGCAAACGCCGCGAAGGTTGTTGATGGCTTGTCTGAGTCTGGTGAGCCACTCGTGATCACGCAGAACGGCGAGGCCAAGGCGGTCATCCAGGACGTGAAGAGCTATGAGCAAACCCAGGAAACCCTGGCGCTGCTGAAGATCCTCGCGCTCGGCAATCGGCAGGTCGAGGAGGGACGCGTGCATTCGGCCAAGGAGGCGGTCGCTTCGCTACGCAAGAAGTACGTTGACTGATGGCCTTCAGCGTCGTCCTAACTGACGATGCGTTGCGCGACCTCGACGACATCTGCGGCTACATCGCAGAGCACGATGCCGCCAAGAGCGCGGCCTATGTCCTCGACCGCATTGAGAAGGCCTTGGCGGGGCTTGCTGAGTTTCCCGAGCGCGGGCGCCATCCGCGGGAACTCGCTGACCTCGGCATCACCGAGTTTCGCGAGATCTTCTTCAAACCCTACCGCATGATTTATCGCGTCGAGAAACGCCGCGTTGCCATCTACCTGATCGCGGACGGTCGCCGCGATATGCAGAGCCTGCTCATGCGTCGCTTTCTGAACCAAAGTTGACTGCGTTCGGTTTGCGCGGCCACCAATCGGGAGGGCGAGGCGGTGATGACCTTCACCGCGATCCACATCTTCGCGCGGAAGGTCCCGTAAGGCCTACGGCGAGCGCACCTCCCGCACAACGCCTCCTGTTTCGATGTCCACAAACAGATCGACCCACTTGCCCGCCGCCTGATGGCCGATGCGCACGGCGCAAAGGCCGGTGGCTGCATCCGTATCGGAGCTCACTATCAGAGCATCGTGCCGGAGGTCGGCCCAGTTCTGCGAAGCGGCGACGAAGTCGCTGGCCAGCACTGTGGCTTCGGCAAAACAGTTGCCCGACAGGGGCGCGCCCGTGATCTCGGTGAGCAGCGCATCGGCCCGGCGGCGCTCGCTGTCGTCCAGACCGAAGTCTCCCTCCGCCCGCCTTATGCCGCCCGATTGGTCCAGGAATACGACGCGGCCGTCGGGAAAGGCAATGCTTGCCCTGACCTTCGCTTCGTCCAGGGACGGGCCCTTCCCTGCGCCTGCGATAAGGTCGGCCAGCTCCCGGAAGCGGGCCGTATCCTGGTCCAGGGTGACGCTGTAGAGGGCGCCGCCGGCGATATTGTCCGGAGTGATGGCGATGTAGGTTGCCATGTCGAACGGGATGTAGCGGATCTCGACCTGACCGGCTGCTGCCGCCGGACCGCCTAAGGTCAGGCTCGCAAGGAAGAGCAGCGCAGCAAGCTTTTTCATCCGATCACCTGTAGAGATCGAAGAGGTAGCGCACGTCGGAGGCAATGAGGCGGCTTTCCGTGTTCAGGAAAAAGTGCATGACGATGGTGTCGTCGACGTCGTCGTCAGGGTTCGTGTCGGGAATGACAGCCTGATAGCGCGGCGTAATCTCACCGTAGTAGCTGATTTCGTCGTAGAATGGGGTCAGTCCCTGGTCTGCTAAGAAGGCGTCGATATCCTGCCGTGAGGCACCGACGGGCAAGCCGGCCGCGACGGCGCGCCGGAGTGCCTCGGCTTTGCTCGCGGCGGGGTCGTGCGACAGGGCCAGACGCCCTTCGGGTGTGGAAAGCCGGTTGGTTAGATAGCTGCGCCAGTATCCACGCAGGGCCTCCCCTTCCTGATGGCTGCCGATAGGGTGTTCGCTTAGAGGCTCTTCCACGATCAGGCGGAGAAGCGCGGCTGCAAGACGCTCCCAATTCTCAGCCCCGAAAGTCGGGGGATCACCGCGCCACGGTTCCTTCAGAAATGCGAACATCTTGCCATAGGGCCAGGGATCCTTATCGGCCAGGAGTGCAATCAGATAGGGAATGGCAGGCTCGCCATATTCGACCACGCG
>DAIQBR010000149.1:6366-8268 GCA_036781105.1 Kiloniellaceae bacterium | reverse complement strand
CGACCGCACGGCCGCGCTGAGTGTGCCCTTCCGCGAGACGACCTACAGCTTCCGCAAGCTGACGGAAGCCGAAGCGGCGGCTCTCAAGCCGCGCCGCCTGCACATTTACGAGGTGAAAGCCGGTGACAGCCCTGCCAAGATCGCCGCGCGGATGCCCTTCGGGGAGGAGAACCTGAAGCGTTTCCTGGTGCTCAACGGCTTCACCGAGGCGACGGTGCTGCAGCCCGGCCAGCGGGTGAAGATCGTGACCGAGTAGCCGCAGGCGGAGGGCCATGTCGCAGGAGTCCATGACGAAGGCGCCGCCGCAGGCGGGCAGGGCAAGCGAGGACGAAGTGCCGCGGCACAAGGCCTGGCGGTCCTGGCGGCCGACCATTGCCGGTGTGCTGATCTTCGGCTTCGGGCTTCTGGTCCTGGTCGCCGTGTCGGCGGTCATGCTGGTGGCGATCGGCACCGCCCAGAAAAACACCATCGCCCTCTTGCGCCAGACCGCGGACTTCTCGGTTTCCAGTCTGATCGACCAGATCGGCGTCCATCTCGGTTCCGCCCAAAAGCAGTCGGAATTCCTCGCCGAGATCATCGAAAGCGGCAGGATCGACAGCGGCGATCGTGAACAGCTTGCCGATGCCATGGTCGGCGCCTTCGCGGCCGCGCCGCAGGTAACCGGCATAGCCTATTTCTCGGCCCAGGGCTGGTCGCTGCGCATCGGCCGCGGCGACGCGGGGCCGCAGCGCATCTTCGATCCGCTCGAGCCCGATGCAGAGGTGCGCAAGCTGGTCGCAGACCTGGCCGGTACGACAAGCTCGTCCTGGGGCGGTATTTTCTGGGTGCCGACCCTGCACCAGCCCCATCTGGCGGTGGCGACACCGGTGCGGCGCGAGGGCAGGTATCTCGGCGTCATCGCCTCGGTGGTTTCCATGCGGGCCTTGTCGAGTTTTGTCGACGACTATGCGCTGAAATCGGGACTGCATCCTTTCGTCCTCTATGGCCGCGACCGTGTGCTTGCACATCCCTCGCTGATCGGCGAGGTGACGGGCCTGGGTCCGAAAAGGCCACTGCCGCACCTCAGCGAGGTCGGCGACCCGCTGCTCGCGCAAATCTGGAACGACGACAAGCAGCCGCTGGACATGCTGCAGGATTTCGGCGGCTCGTTGCTCGGGCACTGGCGCAACGTGGGGGACGACCAGGTCTACTATCTCTACCGGGTGATCGGCGGCTACGGGCCGCGGCAGCTCTACATGGGTGTCTACGCGCGCGACAGTGAGATCGAATCCTCGGAGACGGATCGACTGACCCTGGCGGGCTGGATCGGGCTTGCCATTCTGGCCTTCTCGCTGCTGACCGCGGTCGTGTTGGGCCGCTTCATCGCGCGCCCGGTCGTCGACCTCGCGGCGGCGGCGCGCGCCGTCAGCGCCTTCGACTTCGACAGCATGCAGCGGGCCAAGGGCAGCGCCTTCCGCGAGCTCGACAGCGCCGCCCAGGCCTTCAATTCGATGCTCGGCGGCCTGCGCTGGTTCGAGACCTATGTACCGCGCAGCCTGGTGCTGCGCCTCATCCGTTTGGGCGAAGACGGCGTGCAGTCCGAGGAGCGCCAGGTGACGGTGATGTTCACCGACATCGTCGGTTTCACCGCGGCAAGCCAGCAGCTTTCACCGCGCGAAACCGCCGCTTTCCTCAACCAGCACTTCGAATTGCTGGCGGCGGAGATCGAGGCGACCGGCGGCACACTGGACAAGTACATGGGCGATGCGGTGATGGCTTTCTGGGGCGCACCGGACGACCAGCCCGACCATGCTGAGCGGGCCTGCCGTGCGGCGCTGGCGATGGCGGAAGCCCTGAAGGCCGACAACCGGCGGCGGGTCGATCGCGGCCTGCCTGTCGTTGGCCTGCGCATCGGGCTGCATT
>DAIQBR010000149.1:2526-6356 GCA_036781105.1 Kiloniellaceae bacterium | reverse complement strand
CAAGGCGGCGCTGGAACGCGACAATCAGGAGGCCTCTGCGCGGGGCACCCCGGCGGTACGCATCCGCGTCGGCATCCACAGCGGCGCCGCCATCGTCGGCAACATCGGCGCGCCGGGCCGCGTCAACTACACCCTGATCGGTGATACGGTGAATCTGGCCAACCGGCTGGAGGCCTACGGCAAGGAAGTCTGGAGCGAGAGCGCCGGGGTAGCGATCCTGATTTCGGAGGCGACCCGCGCGCTGTTGGGCCCGGGCTGGCAGGTCGAAGACCTGGGGCGGCACCAGATGCGCGGGCGCAGCGGCGCCATCGGCGTCTTCCGGCTGCTGGCAGAGCCAGCACACGTGGGAGAAACGGCGGAAGAAGACTAAGCTTCCGCGAAGAGTTCCGCTTCTCCGCCGACGCGCTGCAGCAGCAGGCTGCGCATCTTCTGCAACGCGCGCTGCTCGAGCTGGCGCACGCGCTCCTTGCTGACACCCAGCGCTTCGCCCAGTTCCTCCAGCGTCGCGCTGTCGTCGGACAGGCGGCGCGCCCGGATGATGGTCTGCTCGCGCTGACTCAATTCCAGCAGGGCCTGCTCGATCCACTCGCTGCGCGTCAGGCTGTCGTGAAAGGAGATCACAAGGTCTTCGGGGCTCGAGCGGTCGTCGGTCAGCTGGTCCTGCCACTCGGTATCGCCGTCTTCGCCGACGCGCACGTTAAGGGACTGGTCGCTGATGGACAGGCGCCCTTCCATGTGGCTGACATCGCTCAGCGGCACCGACAGCTCCTCCGCCACCAGCTGGCGGCCCTCGTCGTCGAAAGGCTGGCCGGTCGCTTCCTCGATGCGGGCGCGCAGCCGGCGGAAGTTGAAAAACAGCGTCTTGTGGGCTGCGGTTGTACCGGTGCGCACGATCGACCAGTTGCGCAGGATGAAATCCTGCATCGCCGAGCGGATCCACCAGGACGCATAGGTGGAGAAGCGGACGTTGCGTTCCGGTTCGAAACGGCTGGCCGCTTGCAGCAAGCCGAGAGTGCCCTCCTGAATGAGGTCGCTCATCGGCAGGCCGTAGTTGCGGAACTTGGTGGCCAGGGAGACCACCAGGCGGGTGTAGGCGCGAATGAGCTCCTGCAGCGAGTCTTCGTCGCCGTCTTCGCGCCAGGAGCGGGCCAGTAAGTACTCCCGGTCACGTGACAGCAGGGGCTCCGCCATGGACTGGCGAATGAAACGGGCCTGGGCGCGTTGCGCTTGCGCGTCTTCGAACTGCGGCATCTGGATGGCCTCCAGCCTGAAAGAGGCCCAGCTGGTGCGGCGCCGATCTGTGGATCGGCAGCCGGGCGATACCTTAACTGCTACACTAGGGATACGTGGCGGGGGCGGCTACGGATCACTGCCGCCCTCGCAAAATGTTGATCAGATGCGGGCAGATGGAACCCGATTGTATGCAAACGATCGGGCTGGGACTTTAGGCCGCGATCTGGTCCACGACGCTGCCGTCGAGGGCGAAGCAGGCCGCCTGCAAGGGCCGCAGCCGCCGTCCAGCGTCGCCGTGAAGTCGGCGATTTCGAGACCCGGATGCTGCGGGCAGAAGCCGCGCACGACCCGGCGGTAGCCGCCGTAAGGACGGTCCACCGCGGCAAAACTGCTGCTGCCCCACCAGAAGGTGTCTTTCTGCGCTTCCAGCGGACGCTCGGGATCGAGGCCCGCATTGACGAAAAGCAGGCCCCAGCCCTCGTTGCTGCCGTCCCCGTCGCCTGCCCGGTCGGTGTAGGCGGCGCGGCGCAGGCTGCCGAGCAATTCCCAGTGTCCGGGACAGGCCTGGATGCGCGCGCGCAGGGCGCTGGTCCAGCGGGTCAGTTGACGCGGGCCGGCGGCGGCCTCGCGCAGGCCCTCGGCCGGATCGAAGCCGTAGGACTCCAAAGTGGCCGCGACGCCCTGGTCGAGCATCCACTGCAGCACGGCTCTGGGATCCGTGGCGAACTGCAATTGCAGCAACTTCTGCCACATCTCCTCCTGGCTGCCGCGCAGATGCACGACATCGCAGGCAAAGGCATCGGGACGCGCCAGGAAGAGACCGCGAAAACGCAGCAGGCTGTCGATGGTGGCGGCCACTTCCGGGCGGCGGCCGATCAGGTTGCCGAGATAGACGAGCCGGTCGTCCGGCTGCAGGCGCGGAATCATCGCCCGATGCAGCCGGTTCAACGCATCGAGTTCGCCATGGATCGACGCGACCGCCCAAACACGCCGGGCGGCCCGGAGAATCGTGAACTTGTGACGATCCCCCATGATCGAAATACGGTTTCCTCTGACAGCCGATTCGCTGTCTTCAAGAGTCTCATACTCGGGCAGCTTTGTCGGGGGGAAAGTGCGGCGGTATCTGCAACGAAAAAGGGGCCGCCCCGGAGGGACGGCCCCTTTTTCATCTCGATCCTGCCTTGCGGCCCTGTCGGCTACGCGGCCAGCAGCTTTTCCAGCTTCAGCGCCGCCGCGGTCTCGTCGATCTTCTCGACGGCCGCCAGTTCGCGGGCGAGGCGGTCCAGAGCAGCCTGGTACATCTGCCGCTCGCTGTAGGACTGGTCCGGCTGATCGGCGCTGCGGTGCAGGTCGCGTACGACTTCGGCGATCGACACCGGATCGCCGGAGTTGATCTTGGCCTCGTACTCCTGCGCGCGGCGGCTCCACATGGTGCGCTTGGCGCGGCTGCGGCCCTTCAGGGTCGTCAGGGCCGTGTCCATCATCTTGCGGCTGGACAGCTTGCGCAGGCCGGAATTGGCAGCCTTGTCGACCGGTACGCGCAGGGTCATCCGATCCTTTTCGAACTTGATGACGATCAGGTCCAACGTGATCTCGCCGACTTCCTGCGTCTCGATGCCGAGGACCCGCCCCACACCGTGGGTCGGGTAGACAACGTAATCACCTTCACCGTATTCGCTCTTTGCCATACTACGCTCTCTCTCCAATCGGCATCTGGTGCGGCCGAGTATCCCCCTGGGTGAGTCCTGCTCCCGACCGAAGGTACCTCTAAAGCCTGTTTGGACCCTGTTCCGAACCGTCACGCACTGCGCTGCAAGGGGCCGCCGAACGACTTCTCAGTGCTACCGCTCTGGAGGCCCGCCGTACGTGACCCGGCAGGCCGAGGGGGCTCTTCCTTGTCGCTGCCACCGCCCGAGCCCTGTGGGCCGTAGCGGCAGATGCGGTACACGAAACAAACAACCGCGCCACCGGGATAGCCGATGGCGCGCTGCTTCGGGTCAGATTTTCATGTAACTAATTTATCACAGTATATGTGGAAAAACAACTCCCGCAGGTGCGAAGGGGCGTTGTTTTCCTTGGCCTCAAGCGCGTCAAGGCCCCCGGTGGTTAACGCCGGGGCAACAGGGAGAACTATCCACAGGGCCGGCGGAAGGTAATTTTTCCTATATATCTCGGCGCCTGCTGAGCCGCCACCCGGCCGTCGCGGTCATCCGTCGCCTTGGCCGGGCTTGTCGGAGAAGTACTTCTCGTACTTGCCCTTTTCTTCGCGGTGTTCGTCCGCGTCTGCCGGGGCCTCGCCCTTGCGGGTGATGTTCGGCCAGGCGTTGTCGGAGTACTCGCGGTTCAGTTCCAGCCAGGATTCAGCCTGTGGGTCGGTATCCGGCACGATGGCCTCCGGCGGACACTCCGGCTCGCAGACGCCACAGTCGATGCACTCGTCGGGGTGGATCACCAGCATGTTCTCGCCCTCGTAGAAGCAGTCCACGGGGCAGACCTCGACACAGTCCATGTACTTGCACTTGATGCAGGCTTCCGTGACGACGTAGGTCATCGACTTCTCTCTCTCCTCATGCGGCCGCGCTCGGCGGTCTTCTTTC
>DAIQBR010000149.1:0-2492 GCA_036781105.1 Kiloniellaceae bacterium | reverse complement strand
CCAGCCTCCGCCCTGATCCATACCCCACAGGTGTCGGGGCTCAGGACTCCAGGCCGAGGCGCGCCAGCACCCGCTTGCGCGCGGCGCCGCTGTCGCGGTCGCTGACGTGCAACAAGCCCGCAAGGCGGCGCATCAGGTTCGCCTCCAGGTCATGCAACTCGCCGTCGGCGTAGGCGACCTCCCACAGCATTTCCATCATCTCGATCCGCTCTTCCGGCGCGAAGGCGTTCTTGATCTCGCGGGTAAAGCCGAACACCTCGACCGACTGGTCGACCCTGTCGCTGGCCGCCTGCAGCAGCGCCCGGCACTGCTCCGTGTCGAGGCCGAAGCGCCGCCCGACCAGTTCGCCGATCTTGGCCCGCTCCTCGGCGCCGAACTCGGCGTCCATCTGCGCGGCCTCGACGAGCAGAGCGACGGTCGCCAGCTGGACCTCGTCGTGAGCTGCCGTCGCGCTGTCTCGGGCACTACCGGGGCTGGCCAGGAAGGCTTTCAGTCGATCAAGCACGGCACTGGTTATCACCACCCGGCAAAGCGCGCAACCCTACCCCAATTGCGGTCTTTGGCGCTTGCCGGGCGCTGTCCTGCTGGCCTAGCTTGCCGCCGATGGACGCCATCCCATGACCCCGGACAACCGCCTCCACGCCCCCGCCACCCAGCGCAACAAGGCGGCGATCGCGGCCGTCCTGGCCGGCTGGTTGCCGGCTCAGGCGCAGCGCGGAGGCCGCGTGCTGGAGCTGGCCAGCGGCACCGGCGAGCATGCGCTGCACTTCGCCGCCGCCTTTCCCGATCTCACCTGGCAGCCGAGTGATCCGGACCCGCAGCACCGCCGCAGCATCGAGGCCTACCGCCGGGCCGGGGGGCCGGCCAACCTGCTGCCCCCGATCGACCTCGACGTGACCTGGTCCGACTGGCTGCTGGAGAGCCCATCGGACGGCGGCGTTGACGCCATGGTCTGCTGCAACATGATCCACATCGCGCCCTGGGCGGCGGCCGAAGGACTCTTCGCCGGTGCCGGGCGCTATCTGAAGGCCGGCGCCGGGCTCTACCTTTACGGGCCTTTCCTGCAGCCGGGCGTCGAGACGGCGCCCTCCAACCTCGCCTTCGACGCCAGCCTGCGGGCGCAGAATCCCGCCTGGGGTCTGCGCGATCTGGCAGACGTGACGGCCCTCGCGGCTACCGCGGGCCTCGCGGCACCGCTCGTCGAGCCGATGCCCGCGAACAATCTCTCCTTGTGGTTCGCCAAGCCGCGCTAGGCTTTCTCTGAAAGGCAGTTCTCCGATCGTGACCCCACGCTCCGCCATCGATCCCTATCCCGAGTCCTACTACCTCGCCTCCGCCAAGGGACTGCAGCCGGCGGCGGCGCTGCAGGAAGACCGGCGCGTTGACGTCTGCATCGTCGGCGGCGGCTTCACCGGCGTGGCGACCGCGCTGCATCTGGCCGAGCGGGGCTACAAGGCCTGCGTCGTGGAGGCTCAGCGCCTCGGCTGGGGCGCCTCGGGCCGCAACGGCGGCCAGCTCTCCGGCGGCCAGCGCATAGACCCGGAGGCGATGACCGCCATCGTCGGCGCCGAGCGTGCGCGGCTGCTGTGGGATCTCGGCGAGGAAGCCAAGAACCTGGTGAAGCAGCGCATCGCCCAGCACGCCATCGACTGCGATCTGAAACCCGGCATCATCGGCGCCGGCTGCAAGCCCGGCGATGCGGCGGAGATGCAGGATCACGCGCGTCACCTGCGCGACGACTACGGTTATACGGCTATCCGTCCGCTGGACCGTGCGGAGCTGCGCGCGCTGGTGGCGAGCGACCGCTATCATGGCGGTTATCTCGACAGCGACGCGGCGCATCTGCACCCGCTGAACTATCTGCTGGGTCTCGCCGCTGCGGCGCGCGCGGCCGGCGCCGAGTTCTACGAGATGACCCCGGCGGTGAAGATCCTGCACAGTGGCGGCCGGCCCGTCGTGCACACGCCGCAGGGCAAGGTGACGGCGGACCACGTGGTGCTCGCCTGCAACGGGCATCTCGGTGGCCTGGAGCCGCGCATCGCCTCGGCGATCATGCCGATCAACAACTTCGTCATCGCCACCGCGCCGCTCGGCGCCGAGCGGGCGCGCGGCCTCATCGCCAACGACGCGGCGGTGGCGGACAGCAAGTACGTCATCGACTACTACCGTCTGACCGCCGACGGGCGCCTGCTGTTCGGCGGCGGCGAAAGTTATCGCCAGGCCTATCCGAAGGACATCGCCGGCCTGGTGCGGCGTTGCATGCTGAAGGTCTTCCCGCAGCTCGCCGACGTCGCCATCGACTATGCCTGGGGCGGCAAGGTGGCGATCACCCTGAACCGCCTGCCTGCCTTCGGCCGGCTCGACGGCGACGTGTTCTATGCCATGGGCTTTTCCGGCCAGGGCGTCGCGCTGACCACGCTGGCCGGAAAACTGATCGCGGAAGCAGTGGCCGGCCAGGCCGAGCGCTTCGACCTCATGGCCGAGATTCCGAC
>DAIQBR010000148.1:2125-8286 GCA_036781105.1 Kiloniellaceae bacterium | reverse complement strand
CTGATCAACAAGCAGGGCGAGCCGATCGGGACCCGTATCTTCGGCCCGGTGACCCGCGAGCTGCGTGCGAAGAATTTCATGAAGATCATTTCCCTGGCGCCTGAGGTTCTGTAATGGCGACGAAATTCAAGATCAAGAAGGGTGACAAGGTCATCGTCACCACCGGTCGCGACAAGGGCAAGCAGGGCGAAGTCCTGCAGGTGCTGCGTGCCGAGGCGCGCGTGCTGGTCCAGGGCGTGAACATGATGAAGCGTCACACCGCCGCCTCGCAGACGTCGCCGGGCGGCATTGTGGAGAAGGAAGCGCCGCTTCACATCTCGAACGTGGCGCACATCGACCCGAAGTCGAACAAAGCGACGAGGGTCGGTTACAAGATTGACAAGGACGGTCGCAAGACCCGGATCGCGAAGCGTTCCGGCGAATCGATCGACCTCTAAGCGAAGGTCAGAAGCATGAAACCGCGCTTGAAAGAGCACTACGACAACGAGCTGAAAGCCTCCCTGATAAAGGAGTTCGGCTACAAGAATTCGATGGAAGCCCCGCGGCTCGACAAGATCGTCGTCAACATGGGCGTCGGCGAAGCCGTGGCGGATTCCAAGAAGATCAAGTCCGCTGTCACCGAGATGGCCCTGATCACCGGTCAGCAGCCGGTGGTCACCAAGGCCAAGAAGTCGGTGGCCACCTTCAAGCTGCGCGAGGGCATGCCGATTGGCTGCAAGGTCACCCTGCGCCGCGAGCGGATGTACGAATTCCTGGACCGCCTGGTGAACATTGCCCTGCCGCGCGTTCGCGATTTCCGGGGTCTCTCCGGCAAGAGCTTCGACGGCCGCGGCAACTATGCCATGGGCCTGAAGGAGCAGATCGTGTTCCCGGAAATCGATTACGACTCGGTCGAGTCGATCCGTGGCATGGACATCATCATCTGCACCACGGCGAAGACCGATCAGGAAGCCCGCGCCCTGCTTAAGGGCTTTGACATGCCGTTTCGGGCCTAGAGGGGACGGAAGGAAAGAGTAATGGCTAAGACAAGTGCCGTCGAAAAGAACAAGGCCCGTAAGAAGCTGGTAGACCGCTATGCGACCAAGCGGGCTGCGCTGAAGGCCGTCGCGAGCAATCGCACGCTGCCGCCGGAAGAGCGCTTCCAGGCTTATCTGAAACTTGCCGAACTGCCCCGCAATTCGGCGAAGGTCCGTCTGCGTAACCGTTGTCAGGTGACCGGACGCCCGCGTGGCGTCTACCGCAAGTTCCAGCTGTGCCGCATCACGATGCGCGAGCTGGCCTCGGTGGGTCAGATCCCTGGCATGGTTAAGTCGAGCTGGTAGGAGGAAGACGGGCGATGGCTATGAGCGATCCCCTTGGTGATATGCTAACGCGTATCCGCAATGGACAGCGGACCGGAAAGTCGAAGGTTCGCGCGCCAGCGTCGAAGCTGCGCGCCAATGTCCTTGAGGTACTTAAGCGCGAAGGCTACATCCGGGATTTCCGTACGGAAGAGACTGAGCGCGGCTTGAACGAAGTCGAGATCGAGCTGAAGTACAACGAGGGCTCCCCCGTGATCCAGGAGATCGCGCGGGTGTCGCGTCCGGGCCGACGGGTCTATTCGAAGATCAAGGAGCTGCCGCGGGTCTACAACGGCCTCGGCATCACCATCCTGTCCACGCCGCGCGGGGTCATGTCGGACCAGGAAGCGCGTGCGGCGAACGTGGGTGGCGAAGTGCTCTGCCGCGTCTTCTAAAGACGCGAGATGTATTGAGGAAGAGACGATGTCGCGTGTAGGAAAGAACCCCGTCGAGGTGCCTTCCGGCGTTGAGATCGCCATCAAGGGCGGTCTGGTGTCGGCCAAGGGCAAGTTGGGCAGCCTGGATTTCCAGGCGACCGACGACGTGGTGATCACCCAGGAAGACGGCAAGGTCTGGGTGAAGCCGGTCAACAACAGCAAGAAGGCGCGTGCCATGTGGGGCACGGCGCGTTCGCGCATCATGAACATGGTGGTCGGCGTCTCCGAGGGCTTCACCAAGGAGCTGGAGATCAACGGCGTCGGCTATCGAGCGGCGGTTCAGGGCAAGGCGCTGAACCTGCAGCTCGGTTTCAGCCACGATGTGGCCTATCCGATCCCGGAAGGCATCTCCATCAAGTGCGAGAAGCCGACCTCGATCACTATCAGCGGTGCGGACATCCAGCAGGTCGGCCAGGTGGCGGCGGAAATCCGCGGCTATCGCCCGCCGGAGCCCTACAAGGGCAAGGGCGTGAAGTACGTCGACGAGGTCATCCTGCGCAAGGAAGGCAAGAAGAAGTAACGGCCATGCAGACTTCAAAAAAGCTACACATCAGGCGCAAGCAGCGGGTGCGGTCTTCGCTCCAGCGCACTTCCAGCGGCCGGCCGCGCCTGTCGGTCTTCCGCTCGGGCAAGCACATCTATGCGCAGGTCATTGACGACGCGCAGGGCCGGACCCTGGCGGCGGCTTCCAGCGTCGACGGCGAGCTGAAGGGCAAGCTGAAGCGCGGCGCGGACAAGTCCGCGGCGGCCGAGGTCGGCAAGCTGGTGGCCTCGCGCGCCGTGGCGGCCGGAATCAAAGAGGTCGTTTTCGACCGCGGTGGATACCTCTTTCACGGGCGGGTAAAGGCTTTGGCCGATGCCGCGCGTGAAGGCGGTCTGACCTTCTAAGGAAAGATAGATTATGGCACGAGCTCCCCGCGAAGGACGGTCCCGCGACGATCGTCGTCAGCGCGACAACGACGAGCCGGAACTGATCGAGAAGCTGGTCGGCATCAACCGCGTCGCCAAGGTCGTCAAGGGCGGCCGGCGCTTCGGTTTCGCCGCCCTGGTGGTGGTCGGTGACGGCCGCGGCCGGGTCGGCCACGGCCACGGCAAGGCCCGTGAGGTGCCGGAGGCGATCCGCAAGGCGACCGAGCAGGCCAAGAAGCAGATGGTCCGTGTGCCGCTGCGCGAGGGCCGCACCCTGCATCACGACATCCGGGGCCACTTCGGCGCCGGCCGCGTGATGCTGCGCGCCGCCGAGGCCGGTACCGGCATCATCGCCGGCGGCCCGATGCGCGCGGTCTTCGAGGCGCTCGGCGTGCAGGACGTGGTGGCCAAGTCGGTCGGCACCTCCAACCCCCACAACATGATCCGGGCGACTTTCGAGGCTCTGGAGCGCAGCGTCAGCCCCCGCATGGTGGCCCAGCGCCGCGGCAAGAAGGTGTCGGACATCCTTGGCAAGCGGGATACTGCGGCCTCCGAGGCGCGGGAGTAAGCATCGATGTCTGCAGCGAAGAAGACTCTCAAGGTCACCCAGACCGGCAGCCCGATCGGGCGCCGCAAGGACCAGCGGGCCACGCTCGTCGGTCTCGGCCTGAACAAGCTCCACCGCTCGCGCGAACTCGAGGACACGCCGTCCGTTCGGGGCATGATCGAGAAGGTGAAGCATCTGGTGCGCGTCGAGGGCGAGGCCTGAGGCCCGCGTTACAGTCGAAAGCATATGCCGGGCGCCAAAGGCGCCGCGGTTGAAGGGTAAAGTGCCATGAAACTCAATCAGTTGAGCGACAATCCGGGCGCCAATCGGGACCGCAAGCGGATCGGCCGCGGCATCGGTTCCGGCAAGGGCAAGACCGCCGGCCAGGGCCACAAGGGCCAGAAGGCGCGCTCCGGCGTGGCCATCAAGGGCTTCGAGGGCGGCCAGATGCCGCTGCACCGGCGCCTGCCGAAGCGCGGCTTCAACAACATCTTCGCCCTGAAGTACAAGGTGGTGAACACCGGCCGCCTGCAGGTCGCCATCGACGACGGCCGCCTCGACGCCGGCGAGCCGATCGACGCTGCCGCGCTGAAGGCCACCGGCATCGTGAAGTCGGCGCCCGACGGCATCCGCCTGCTTGCAAAGGGCGAGTTGAAGACCAAGATCAATATTACCGTCGCCGGCGCCTCCAAGGCGGCCGTCGCGGCAGTGGAGAAGGCGGGCGGCTCCGTCACCGTGGTGGCGACCAAGAAGGCTCCGGCCGGCAGCGGCGCGTCCGCTTCCGAGTAGCCGGGCGCCTTGCGACAGACACTGCGCCAGCTGTAGCCCACAGCGACAGCCGCCAGGAATAAGCCGAGAGACAAGACGCCATGGCATCCGCCGCCGAGCAACTCGCCGCCAACATCAACTTCAGCGCCTTCGCCAAGGCGCCGGAGTTGAAGAAGCGTCTGTGGTTCACGCTCGCGGCCCTGATCGTCTACCGGCTCGGCACCTGGATCCCGATCCCCGGCGTCGACCCGACGATCCTGGCGGAGATCTTCTCGCAGCAGGCGACCGGCATCCTCGGCGTCTTCGACATGTTCTCCGGCGGCGCGCTGGGCCGCATGACGATCTTCGCCCTCAACATCATGCCGTACATCTCGGCGGCGATCATCATGCAGCTGCTGACGGCGGTTTCGCCGACCCTGGAAGCGCTGAAGAAAGAGGGCGAGGCCGGGCGCAAGAAGATCAACCAGTACACCCGCTACGGCACCGTGCTGCTGGCCGCCTTTCAGGCCTACGGCATCGCCGTCGGCCTGGAGAGCACCACCGGCAGCGCCGGCTCGGCGGTCATCGACCCCGGCCTGTTCTTCCGCATCACCACGGTCATCACGCTGACCGGCGGCACCATCTTCCTGATGTGGCTCGGCGAGCAGATCACCCAGCGCGGCGTCGGCAACGGCATCTCGCTGATCATCTTCGCCGGCATCGTCGCCAACCTGCCGCTGGCCCTGGCCCAGGTGCTGGAACTCGGCCGCACCGGCGTGCTGTCGGCCATCTTCATCCTGGCGCTGCTGATCGGCGCCGTCGCGGTGGTGGCCCTGATCGTCTTCGTCGAGCGTGCCCAGCGCCGCATCGTGGTGCAGTACCCCAAGCGCCAGGTCGGCAACAAGATGTTCGGCGGCGAGGCCTCGCACCTGCCGCTGAAGCTCAACCCCTCGGGCGTCATCCCGGTGATCTTCGCCTCCTCGCTGCTGCTGCTGCCGGCCACGATTTCCGGCTTTTCCGGCGCCGGCGGGCCGGAGTGGCTGGGTTGGGTGAACGCCTACCTGGGGCAGGGGCAGCCGGGTTTCCTGGCGCTCTATGCCGCGCTGATCATTTTCTTCGCCTTCTTCTACACCGGCATCGTGTTCAACCCTGACGATACGGCCGACAACCTGAAGAAGCACGGCGGCTTCGTCCCCGGCATCCGGCCGGGCAAGAACACGGCGGAATACCTGCGCCACATCATCTACCGCCTGGGCACCGTCGGCGCGATCTACCTGACGCTGGTGGCCCTGCTGCCGGAGATCCTGCGCAGCCAGTACCAGGTGCCCTTCTATTTCGGCGGCACGTCGCTGCTGATCGTGGTCACCGTGACCATGGATACCGTCGGGCAGATCCACGCACATCTGCTCGCGCACCAGTACGAGGGACTCATCAAGAAGTCCAAGCTGAAGGGGCGGCGTGGATGAACGTGATTCTTTTGGGGCCGCCGGGGGCGGGCAAGGGCACCCAGGCCAAGCGCCTGGAAAACAAGCATAAATTGATCCAGCTTTCGACCGGCGACATGCTGCGCGAAGCCAAGGATTCGGGCAGCGAGCTCGGCAAGAAGGCCAAGCCGATCATGGACGCCGGGCACCTGGTGCCGGATGACCTGATGATCGAGATCATCGCCGAGCGCATCGACCAGCCCGATTGCGCCAACGGCTTCATCCTGGACGGCTTTCCGCGCACGATTCCGCAGGCCGAGGCCCTCGACGCCATGCTGGCCGAGCGGAACATGATGCTGCACTCGGTCATCGAGATGAAGGTTAACGAGGAGATCCTGGTCGAGCGCATCACCGGGCGCTACACCTGCGCCAAGTGCGGGGCCGGCTACCACGACAAGTTCCAGAAGCCCAAGGTCGCCGGGGTCTGCGACAACTGCGGCGGGACCGAGTTCAAGCGCCGCGCCGACGACACCGAGGATACCGTGCGCACCCGTCTGGCCGCCTACCACGCCCAGACCGCGCCGATCCTGCCTTATTACAAGAAAAAGGGGGTCCTCCAGGCGGTCGACGGCATGGCCGGGATCGACGAGGTGACCCACCAGATCGAAGCGGTTTTGGGGGCAGCATGACGGTTGACTCGCTGTTTTCCCTACCTATAATCCAGCGGTTCCGGCGCCTCCGGCGTCCGGATGCTTCT
>DAIQBR010000148.1:0-2115 GCA_036781105.1 Kiloniellaceae bacterium | reverse complement strand
CCTGTCCAGACATGGTTTCCGGGACCCACCAGAGGAAGTTCTCTGTGCCGGCCCGGGCACGCGGCGTTTAAGGAGTTCGCGAAAGTGGCACGTATTGCTGGCGTCAACATTCCGACGCAGAAACGGGTCGAGATTGCCCTGACCTACATCCACGGCATCGGTCGCACGATGGCGACCAACATCTGCCAGCAGGTCGGCATCCCGCGGGAACGTCGGGTCAACGAGCTGACCGACGACGAGGTGGCTCGGATTCGCGAGACCATCGACCGCGAGTTCGTGGTCGAGGGCGACCTGCGCCGCAACGTGGCGATGAACATCAAGCGCCTCATGGATCTCGGTTGCTACCGCGGCCTGCGCCACCGCAAGGGCCTGCCCGTGCGTGGCCAGCGTACCAGCACCAACGCGCGGACCCGCAAGGGCCCGGCGCGGCCGATCGCCGGCAAGAAGAAAGCCACCAAGTAATTTCAGCACCAGGATACAGGCACTAGGCCATGGCCAAACCTCAAGCGCGTCTGCGCCGCCGCGAGAAGAAGAACATCTCCTCCGGCATTGCGCATGTGAACGCCACTTTCAACAACACCATGATCACCATCACCGACGTGCAGGGGAACACCATCTCCTGGTCTTCGGCCGGTGGTCAGGGCTTCAAGGGCTCGCGCAAGTCGACCCCCTACGCCGCGCAGATTGCCGCCGAAGACGCCGGCAAGAAGGCGCAGGAGCACGGCGTGCGGACCCTCGAGGTCAACGTCAAGGGCCCGGGTTCGGGCCGCGAATCCGCGCTGCGCGCGCTGCAGGCCGTCGGCTTCACGATCACCGCGATCCGCGACGTGACGCCGATCCCGCACAACGGGTGCCGGCCGCCGAAGCGGCGCCGCGTTTAAGCGCTACACGGGGGCCGCAGGCGGCCCCCCGCCGGCGCCCAGCGCCGGTCCGCAAGAGGTGGTGGCGGGAGGCTGCCCGCCATCTTGCCTTCGAGGCCGACGGCCACAGCGTCACCGTCGGCGCCGACATTGAAACAGCCTAGAAGTCGTGAGGGCACAAGCGTGCTGCAAAAGAACTGGACCGAACTGATCAAGCCGACCAAGTTGGACATCCAGCCGGGGCCCGACGCGCATCGCGTCGCCAAGGTCGTCGCCGAGCCGCTCGAGCGGGGCTTCGGCCTGACCCTCGGCAATGCGATCCGGCGCGTGCTGCTGTCGTCGCTGCAGGGTGCGGCGGTGACCTCCATCCAGGTCGATGGCGTTCTGCACGAATTCTCCTCGATCCCCGGCGTGCGTGAGGACGTCACCGACGTCGTCCTCAACGTGAAGGCCATCGCCCTGCGCATGGGCGGCGAGGGGCCGAAGCGCATGCGTCTGCGCGCCGAGGGCCCGGGCGAGGTGACCGCCGGCCAGATCGAGACCGGGCATGACATCGAGATCATGAACCCGAACCTCGTGCTCTGCACCCTGGACGACGGCGCGCGCATCGACATGGAGCTGACGGTCAACACCGGCAAGGGCTATGTCCCGGCGACCCAGAACCGGCCCGAGGACGCGCCGATCGGCCTGGTGCCGGTCGACTCGATCTTCTCGCCGGTGCGCAAGGTCTCCTACAAGGTGGAGAACACCCGCGTCGGCCAGGTCACCGACTACGACAAGCTGACCATGGAGCTGTGGACCAACGGCGCGGTGACGCCGGAGGACGCCGTGGCCCTGGCCGCGCGCATCCTGCAGGACCAGCTGCAGCTCTTCATCAACTTCGAGGAGCCGCAGGCGCGTCACGAGGAAGAGGCCGCCAGCGAGCCGCCGTTCAACCGCAATCTGCTGCGCAAGGTGGACGAGCTGGAGCTCTCCGTGCGCTCGGCGAACTGCCTGAAGAACGACAACATCGTTTACATCGGCGATCTGGTGCAGAAGACCGAGGGCGAGATGCTGCGCACCCCGAACTTCGGCCGCAAGTCCCTGAACGAGATCAAGGAAGTGCTCTCGACCATGGGCCTGCACCTGGGCATGGAGATCCCCAACTGGCCGCCCGAGAACATCGAGGAGCTGGCCAAGCGCCTGGAGGAGCCCTACTAAGGGCTCCTTCAAGTAGGTTTACCGGAGCGTTCCGCTCCCCCCGTGCGTACAGAGG
>DAIQBR010000147.1:3961-8294 GCA_036781105.1 Kiloniellaceae bacterium | reverse complement strand
CATGCTTTGCGCGGCGGAGCAAGAGGACACTGTGGAAACCGCCGTTCCGCGCAGAAATGCATACCTAAGGTTTATTCACGTCCGGTCACATCATCCAAAAGTAACCAGCCCGGCGCAAGACCTGCACAATCCCGCCAAGCTTAACCGGCGCTAAAGGCTTTCCAGCGTTAATCAAGGCAATTGAGGTGATCCAAAGTGCCACTGCGTAGTCCCAACCCCCAGCAGCGAGCCGTGTGGCGCGCTGCCGTGATCCGCCGGGTTGCCACAATCATGGGCGTTGTCCTGCTGATTGGGGCGAGCACGACGCCGCTTTTCGCCGTCGCCGACCTGCCGGCCGCCTCACGCGGGACGGTCGCGGCCGTCTTTGCGCCGGGAGTAGAACGGCCGGCGGCTCTGGAGGCGGTGGCCAGGGCCGGCGGGTTGATCGTCCGCGAGGGCAGCTGGGGGGCGGTCGTGATCGCCCACAGCAACGAGAGCGGCTTCGCCGGGCGCTTGCGCCGGGCCGGGGCCTGGCTGGTGCTCGATCCGCAGTCGGCCGCGGGTTGCCTTATCACCGGCCGGATAAACACCGGGGTCTAAAAGGGTCAAACCATGCTTCGCGCCATTGCAGCCAATCTTTCGCAGGATGCCGTCAAAGGCAACGCCGAGGGCATCACAGCCATACGAACCACAGCCAGCAGATGGTCGTGCCTGCTGCTCTTCGCCGTGGTGCCGGGTATCGCCGCCACGGCCTGGCTCAACGGCAACGCGTGGATCGCGCCGACGATCGCGGGCTTTGTGGTCGCCTGCATCGCGTTCGGCGCCTGGCGCGTGCTCGGCGGAGATGCCGGCATCACACGCTACGTCATCGCGGCCACCACCGTGGTGCAGGTCTCACTCCTGGTGCTGGCCGCCGCCGGGCCCTGGCAGATCGATTTCCACATGATCTATTTCGCCGCCCTGGCCATGCTGGTCGCCTTCTGCGACTGGCGCACCATCCTGGTTGCCGCGGCGGTGACCGCAGTGCATCACCTGACATTGAATTTCCTGATGCCCTGGGCCGTGTTCCCCGATGGCGCCAACTTCGCGCGCGTGGTCTTCCATGCCATCGTCGTCGTGCTTGAAGTTGTCGTCCTCATTCTCCTCAGCCACAAGCTGGTGAGCCTCTTCGACGGCGCTGCAGAAGCAGTTGCCAAGGCCGAGGCAGCAGCTGCGGAAACCGAGAAGCTCAGCGAGGAGCAGCAGGCTTTGCAGGCGCGCTCCGCACAAGAACGCCAGGAGCTGCTGCTCTCTCTCGCGGACAAGTTCGAGTCCAGCGTAAAGGGTGCCGTGACCCAGATCATGTCTTCCATGAACGACATGCAGAAAGAGACCAATGTCATGTTGCAGCGCTCCGGCGAGACCCGGGAGACCGCAACCGAAGTCGCGCAAACGGCGGACAGCACCGCTGGAATGATGGACACCATTGCCGGTGCCGTCACCCAGCTCTCGGCATCCGTTACCGAGATCACCGCGCGCGTACGCGAGACTGCAGACATTGCCGGCAAGGCGGAGCACAAGTCTGAACTTACCACCCAGCAGGTTGCCGAGCTGGCCGAAGCCGTTGGCGGCATTTCCGAGGTGGTGGAGCTGATCGCCGAGATCGCCGAACAGACCAATCTGCTGGCGCTGAACGCCACCATCGAAGCGGCGCGCGCCGGCGAGATGGGCAAGGGCTTCGCGGTGGTTGCCAACGAGGTCAAATCCCTGGCGACGCAGACAGCCCGCGCCACCGAGGACATCACCGCCCGCATCGAAAAGGTCCAGGGTTCGACGAATACCACCGTCGAAGCCATCAAGGACATTCGCGGCATCATCAATCAGCTGAACGAGCATTCGACAAAGATCGCCGCAGCGGTCGAAGAACAGGACGCTGCGACCCGGGACATCACCCGCAACGTCAACGATGCCGCGGGCGGCAGCCGCAAGATGAACGAGGCCATGGCCTCGGTGCGCGGCAATGCCGAGACGGCAAGCCAGTCCGTGCAAAAGGTCATCCAGGCATCAGGTACCGTGGCCGAGAACGCCCAGGCGCTCGACTCCACCCTCTCCGAACTGCTCGGCGGCCTGCGCAGCAACGGCGGCTGACAGAGCCGCGACCTCCCTATTCTTTGACCGCGGACGGCTTGCCTCCGCGGCTCCGGCTGCCTATGCCTAGTTCCTGACCGAAACGGCACGACGGCAGGACGGGAAAGGCAGCCGGCATGAACAACACGACGCGGGCCTGGCAGCGTATGCTCTCCGGCCGCCGGCTGGATCTGCTCGACCCCTCCCCCCTCGACATCGAGCTGGAGGACATCGCCCATGGCCTCGCCCGCGTCGCCCGCTGGAACGGCCAGACCTCGGGCGAGGCCGCCTTCTCGGTCGCCCAGCACAGCCTGCTGGTCGACGACATCGCCGCCCGCCTGAAACCCGGCCTCACGGCCGCGGAGCGCCTCTGCGTCGTGTTGCATGACGCCGCGGAGTACGTCATCGGTGACCTCATCACCCCGTTCAAGACCGCAGTCGGCGCCGACTACAAGGCGCTGGAGAACCGCCTGATGACGGCGATTCGACTCCGATTCGGCCTGCCGGCACGCGAATCCGACCAGTTGAAGCAGTTGATCAAGCGGGCCGACCGCATCGCCGCCTACCTGGAGGCCACGCAGTTGGCCGGGTTTTCCGCCAGCGAGGCCCGCCGTTTGTTCGGCCATACCAAGCGGTTTGACGCCATTACCCTGGTTCCCTGGCCCCCCGGCAAGGCGAAACGCCAATTTCTTCAGCGCTGCCAGTCTCTCGCAAAAGGCTTATAATCAAATCGACAAGATGCTAATCTTTGCAGGGGAAAGAGTGAGGGACTCTTTCCTTTTTTAGTCGTATTCATCATCATGGTTCGATCAAAGAACAATGGCAGGTGATCATCCGCAGCACCCCCGATGCAAGGCAGGGGTGCAAACTGGGGGGCGGAAGGAATGGCCATCGTAGAAGCACTGGACGAGCCTTTGCTCGCCGAACTGTATCAATACTGGTCGGAACGGCGGGCTGGGCGCAGCCTGCCTGCGCGCGCCGATATCGACCCCGTCGATATTCCCCATCTGCTGCCGCACATTGCCCTGACCGAAATCGTTTCGCCGCCCGATGGCGACGAACCACGCTTCCGCTATCGACTTGCCGGCACGGAGATCGAGGAGCGATTCGGCTGCCCCCTGACAAACCGCTTTCTCGACGAACTGAAAGAAGGCGACTACCTGACCTACATCCAGTCGCTCTACCGGAAGCTCATGACCGGCATGGCACCTGTCTACGCCGAGAGCAGCTTCGAGGCAGGCGATTCCAATACCCTCATCGCAAAGCGACTCATGCTGCCGTTGAGCGACGACCAGGATACCGTGAACATGGTTCTCAGCGGCGTCGTCTACCGCGACAGCGATCCTCTCCACCGCGCTACTGTGCAGCCCGTCCAGGCACAGTTTTCCGCCTCTCGCAGCGAAGCCGAGTGAACGACGCCGGACCGCAGCTGTCCGGACCTTGAGGTTGTAGTAGGCCTGTTAACTCCATCATGATATTGAGACTGGCGATTTGAGACGGAACCGCCCGGGATTGTTCGGGTTTGAATAAAAACACTTCGGAAAGAGAGAGCTTGCCCCAGTCGATCGCTCTCAGAGAAAGGGGGCAGTCCGTCGGGCCGCTGGTCGCAGAGGGATTCGCCTTCCTGTCGGGAACGCTGGATCAGGCTCTCGCCTATTGGCATGAGATTCGCGGCGAAGCCGCCTGTCCCCGCCGGGATGCCCTGCAGCCCGAACGGATCGTGTCGCTGTGGCCGCACATTCTCATGGTCGACGTGATCGAGGACGGCAGCGACTACTTCATTCGCCTGTTCGGCCAGCGCCTGGTCGATACCTACGGCGAACAAACGGGCCGCACGCTTTCGCAAGCCAAGGTGCCGGACCTTGTAAGGGGCAGGTCCCGCCAGCTCTTCGACTTCTGCCGCGCCAAGGCGTCGCCGACCTATGCCTACTGGCAGGAGACCGCGCCGCGGCGCGGTCACGCGGTCAATGTCGAGGCGCTCTGCCTGCCTTTGTCGAGCGACGGCATCTCCGTCGACCGCATGATGTCCCTCAATGTGAATACCCGGCGCGAGACCTAGAGCCACCAGCCCTTTCGCCGCTCCACCTTGCGCGCCCGGGCGAAGCTGCCGATAAAGGGGCCCCGCCGGCTGCCCTGGAGAGGCGTTCTTGTTTCCGCCATCGATCCTTTTCGCGATCGCGCTGCTGTCCCTGCTGATCTGGATCTACCTGCTGGTGTTCCGCGGCGGATTCTGGCGCTCGGCCGAACG
>DAIQBR010000147.1:0-3951 GCA_036781105.1 Kiloniellaceae bacterium | reverse complement strand
TTGAGAGCCCGGCCATGCCGCCGGAAAACTGGCCGGCTGTCTGCGCCATCGTCCCGGCCCGCAACGAGGCCGAGGTGATCGGCGAGAGTCTCGCCGCGCTGCTGGACCAGGACTATCCAGGGAGCCTGACGGTCATCCTGGTGGACGACCACAGCGACGACGCGACCGCGGCCATCGCGCGCGAGACGGCGGCCGCAAGCGTCAACGCCGGCCGCTTCCGGCTGCTGCAGGCCGCCGCCCTGCCGCGCGGCTGGACCGGAAAACTCTGGGCCCTGCACCAGGGCAGCCAGGAGGCGCCCGAGGAGGCCGCCTACCTGTGGTTCAGCGATGCCGACATCCGCCAGCCCCCCGGGGCTCTGCGTGCCCTGGTCGCCAAGGCGGAAGCGGAAAACCGCGACCTCGTCTCGCTCATGGTCGCCCTCACCTGCGAGAGCTTCTGGGAGCGCCTGCTCATTCCCCCTTTCATCTACTTCTTCCAGAAGCTCTATCCCTTCGCCTGGGTGAAAGACCCCGCCGCCGCAACGGCCGCCGCCGCCGGCGGCTGCGTCCTGCTGCGACGGAAAGCCCTGCAGCGTATCGGCGGTGTGGCGGCCATTCGCCACGCGCTGATCGACGACTGCACCCTGGCCGCCGCCGTCAAGGCGACCCGCCCGCAAGACAGCGGCGGCATCTGGCTCGGGCTTGACCGTGAAGCCCGCTCGATCCGGCCCTACAGCGGGCTCGGGCAGGTCTGGGACATGGTGGCGCGCAGCGCCTACACGCAGCTGCGGCACTCGCCCCTGCTGCTGGCCGGGACCCTGCTGGGCATGGTGCTCACCTACCTCGTACCCCCGCTGCTGCTGCTGAGCTGGCCGTGGCACCGCGAGGCCCTGCCCGCCGGCCTCGGCGGCTTCACCTGGCTGCTCATGGCTTTCTCGCTGGTCCCCACCCTCAGGCTCTACGGCCAGCCCCTGTGGTTCGCGCCCCTGCTGCCCGTGGCGGCGGCTCTCTACAGCGCCATGACCTTCGATTCGGCGTGGCGCCACTGGCATGGCCGGGGCGGGCGCTGGAAGGGCCGGGTACAGGACACCCCTGCGGGTTAGCCCCGGCATCCCCGGGCGGCTATTATCGGAAACCATGACAGACACCCACGTCGATTCACCGGCAGTCGAAACCCCGTCCGGCAAGGGCGCTGCCGACGAGAATTTCCCGGTCGGCTCCTGGCTGCTGCCGGCCGCGCTGCGCCCGCACGTGGCGACCTACTATGCTTTCGCCCGTGCCATCGACGACATCGCCGACAACCCCGCCCTGGCGCCGGAAGACAAGATCACCCGCCTCTCCGCTTTCGAGGACGCCCTGCTGGATCCGGCCGCCGAGCGCCCCGGCCTGGAGAAGGCGAGCCGCCTGCGCGAGAGCCTCGCCGCCACCGGCGTGCCCGGCGCGCGCGGCACCGACCTCATCGCCGCCTTCAAGCAGGACGCGGTGAAGCTGCGCTATGCCGACTGGAGCGAGCTGCTCGGCTACTGCCACCTCTCGGCCAATCCCGTCGGGCGCTACCTGCTGGACCTGCACGGCGAGGACCCGGCGGGCTATGCCGCTTCCGACGCGCTCTGCACGGCCTTGCAGATTCTCAACCACCTGCAGGACTGCCAGGACGACCACCGCGAGCTCGACCGCGTTTATCTGCCCGGCGACTGGCTCGCCGCCGAGGGCCTCGACGTTGATGTGCTGCGGCTAAAGGCGAGCCCGCCGGGATTTCGCCGCGTGCTCGACCGCTGCCTCGACGGCGTCGACGGCCTGCTGACCGAGGCCCGGCGCCTGCCCGGGCAACTGCGCTCGGCGCGCCTCGCCATGGAATCGGCGGTCATCGTGCAGCTTGCCGGCCGCCTCGCGGCACGGCTGCGCGCCGGCGATCCGCTGGCCGGCCGCGTCGCCCTGAGCCGTTGCGACTTCGTGATTTGCACCCTGAAGGGTATCTGCGGCGTGCAGGCGCGCCGCCTTTTCGGGCGCCGGCAGCCGGCGGGTCAGCGCGGATGACGGCCACCCCGCTCCCGGCCGAGGCGGCCCGCGCCCAGGACCACGTGCGTCAGGTGGCCACGGCCTCCGGCTCCTCCTTCCTCTGGGGTATGCGTCTGCTGCCGCGGCCGCGCCGCGAGGCGATGTACGCCATCTATGCCTTCTGCCGGGAAGTCGACGACATCGCCGACGAGGGCGGCAGCCCGGCGGAGAAGCTGCGCGATCTCACCGCCTGGCGCAGCGAGATCGAGGCCCTCTATGCCGGGAGGCCGAGCCAGCCGACGACCCGGGCGCTGCTGCGGCCGGTACACGACTATGCGCTGCCCAAGTCGGAGTTCCTCGCCGTCATCGACGGTATGGAGATGGATGCCCGCGCCGACATCCGCGCACCCTCCATGGCGGATTTCAGACTCTACTGCCGCCGCGTCGCCGGCGCGGTCGGCGTGCTCTCCGTGCACGCCTTCGGCGCCACGGAGCCGCAGGCCCGGGACCTTGCGCTGGCCGAGGGCGATGCGCTGCAGTTCACCAACATCCTGCGCGACGTCGCCGAGGATGCCGAGCGTGGCCGGCTCTACCTGCCGCGCGAACTGCTGCAGCGCCACGGCATCGAGTCGACGGACCCCGTGACCGTACTGCGCGACCCTCGAGTACGCGAGGTCTGCCGCGAGCTTGCCGGGCTGGCGGAGGAGCGCTTTGCCGAGGCCGAGCGCCTGATCGCGTCCTGCAAGCGCGGGCCGATGCGCCCGGCCCGCATCATGCTGGCGGTCTACCACCGCCTGCTCGACCGGCTGCGCGAGCACGACTGGGCCGACATGCAGGCCGAGGTTCGCCTGCCCAAGGCGGAGAAGCTGTGGATCGCGCTGAGGAACGGGCTCTGAACCATGGCTGACGGCACACCTTTGGACCGCCCCTCTGGGCCGGGCCGCGCTCATGTCGTCGGCGCGGGTATCGCCGGGCTGTCCGCGGCGCTGCGCCTCGCCGCCCAGGGCCGGCGGGTCACGCTCTACGAGGCCGCGGCACAGGCCGGCGGGCGCTGCCGCTCTTACGTGGATGCCAGGCTCGAGCGCACGATCGACAACGGCAATCACATGCTGCTCGCGGCCAATACCGCGGCGCTCGACTTCGTCGCCGAGATCGGCGCCACCGACCGGCTGACCCGGCCGGCGCGCGCGGCTTTCCCGTTCCTCGATCTCGCCAGCGGCGAAAGCTGGACGGTCACGCCCAGCAGCGGTCCGATCCCCTGGTGGATCTTCAGCGCTGCGCGACGCATCCCCGGCAGCCGCCTGGGCGACTACCTGGCGGCCTGGAAGCTGGCCGCCGCCGGCCCCGACGCCACCGTCGCCGATTGTCTCGATGACCGCGGCCCGCTGTGGCAGCGCTTCTGGGTGCCGCTCACCGTTGCCGCCCTCAACACCCATCCGCGCGAGGCCTCCGCCCGCCTGCTGTGGCTGGTCCTGCGCGAATCCTTCGCCAAGGGGGCGGACGCCTGCCGCCCCTTCGTCGCCCGGCGCGGTCTCAGCGACGTCTTCGTCGACCCGGCGCTGGAAACGCTGGCGGCCCGCGGCGGTGAGGCCCGTTTCGGGCGGCGCCTGCGCAGCCTCGCCTTCGACGACGGCGCGCGTGTCGCGGCCCTCGATTTCGGCGAGCAGCGCATCGATCTCGGCAGCGGCGACGTGGTGGTGCTGGCGCTGCCGCCGGCGGTGACCGGCGACCTGCTGCCCGGGCTGGAGGTGCCGCGCGACAGCCGCCCCATCGTGAACGCCCACCTGCGCCTGCCGCAGGGCGCCCGCCCGGCCCGGGCGCTGGATCCGGAACTGCCCATTCTCGGCCTTGTCGGCGGTGCCGCCGACTGGCTGTTCCTGCGCGACGACGTGGTAAGCCTCACGGTCAGCGCCGCCGAGGCGCTGGCCGAGCGGCCCGCCGAGGAGGTCGCCGCACTGATGTGGCGTGACACCG
>DAIQBR010000146.1:0-8307 GCA_036781105.1 Kiloniellaceae bacterium | reverse complement strand
CAGCGCGATGAGGGTCGCCAGCCCCGCGATCTTCGCCGAGGTGAGGAAGATCGAAAGATAGAGCGGGTCGAAGGCGCGCGCGAAGTTTTCCAGCGTGAAGAGGTAGTCGATGCCGCCGTAAACACCGCGCTCGAAGAAGGCGAAGACGAAAACGATGCCGCAGGGCACGACGAGAAACAGCGCCAGCCAGGTGAGGCCGGGGCCGAGCAGCAGCCAGTCTCTGAGGGTTGAGCGGGGCATCGGGCTTCTTGAAAGAGGGCCGCCGCCGCGGCCTGCGGGGTCACGTTAGCAGGCGCGGCGGCGGAATGTCGTCCAGCCTACCTAGTTGGACGCCAGTATCTCCGTCACGGTGCGGGAGAAGGCCTTCTGGCCCGCGCCGAGATCGCGCAGCTGCTCCTGCTTCAGCAGTTCCGCCGGAGTCATGCCGAGGTTGGGGAATTGCGCGATGAGCGCCGGATCGAGAGCTTCCATGGCGGCCTTGTTCGGCACCTTGTAGAGGATGTTGCCGGGCACCCAGGCGCCGTTGTCGGCCTGCAGCACGAAGTCGAGGAACTTCATGGCCGCGTCCTTGTTCTCCGAAGCCGCGGTGACCACCATGGTGTCGACCCAGAGGTCGGAGCCTTCCTTGGGGATCACGTACCTGATGTCGGCGTTCTCGCCGATGCCGTAGTTGCACCAGCCGTCCCAGGCGTGCACCAGCTCGGCCTCGCCGGAAACCAGCTTGGCGTAGAAGGTGGTGTCGTCGTAGGCCAGCAGGTCCTTCTTGGCGGCGATCAGCAGATCCTTGGCCGCGGCGAGATCGGCGTCATCGGTGGAGTTCACCGAGTGGCCCTGGGCGAGGAAGGCGGCGGCCATGAGCCAGCGGTCGGTCGACAGCATGGTGACCTTGCCCTTCAGCGCGTCGGCCGGCTGCAGCAGGTCCATCCAGCTGTCCGGCGCAGCGGACACAAGGTCGCTGCGGTAGCACAGGCCGGTGGTGCCCCAGGCGTAGGGCACGGAGACCGTGTTGCCAGGGTCGTACTCCAGCTTCGCCGCCTCGGGGTAGAGGTTCTTCAGGTTGGGGATCTTCGCGTGGTCCAGTTCGGCGACCAGGCCCAGGTTCTTCAGCGCCTCGACGAAGGGCGAGGAGACGAAAAGCACATCGTAGCCCTTGCCCTTGCCGGCCACCACCTTGCCCATGATCTCCTCATTGGTGGCGTGGACCGACAGCTCGGCCTCGATGCCGGTCTCCGCGGTGAAGCGCTCCAGCATGTCGGCCGGCATGTAGCCGTCCCAGTTGGAGATCACCAGCTTGCCGGCGGCGTGAGCCCCGCCGGAAACCGCGAGGGCCGCCACGCCGGCCAGCAGCGCGACACCCAAATTCTTGAATTTCGACATTTTCCCGACTCCCTTGCCTGCGCTTCCCTGTGAGATCGACGGCGGCGGGGCGGCCTGCCGGTGTTCCCGGTTCTCCCTGCCCCGCGCCTGCGAGGAGTCATGCTGTACTGATTGAGAAAAAAGTACAACAGGGAAAGGACGAAGGGGACGTCTGAGCGGGCAGGCGGAGGGCGAAGGGGCTCTAGACCCGCGTCATGCGCCGGTGTGCCAGCGCGCGGACCTTGTCGAAGTTGGGGCGGACCTCCTGGGAGACCGCGATGTGGCGGTGCAGGAGGTCGGCGGCGCGGGGAAAGTCACCGGCCTGGAAGGCATCGAGGATGGCGAGGTGTTCCAGGCAGGACTCGCGGAGCCTTTCGCGGTCGTTGTAGTTCTCGTACTCGCTGAGCCGGCGCAGGCGGGTCTGCAGGCGGATCGCGTGGGCCAGGAAGCGGTTGCCGCAGAACTCACCGATGGCCTCGTGGAAGTCGGCATCGGCCTCGAAGAGCTCGGCCATGGGCACGTTCTCGATGCCGGCGGCCAGCAGGGCAGCATGGCGCTCGCGCAGCGCCTTCATGCGGCGCGGGTCCGGCCGGAAGCCGGGCTCCAGCACCGCGGCGGGCTCGACCAGCAGGCGGAAGCGATAGCTCTCCTCGTAGGCATCGGCGTCGTTCAGCACCGGCCCGAAGACGTAGCCGCGCCCGGCCGCGCGCTCGATGACGCCCTCTTCCGACATCTGCGCCAAAACCCGGTTGGCGGTGGCGCGGTCGCAGTCGTAGCGGCGCATGACGTCGCTCACCGCGACCTGCTGCGGGATGAGGTTGGCGAAGCGCGCGCGCACGAGGTCGCGGTAGATGAGCTCTTCCTCCGGCTCCGGCAATTGGACGGCGGCGAAGGCGGCGCCGGCGCTGTCGAGGGCCAGGAAGTAGCCCTGGTTGGGCTCCAGGGTCACCGCGCCGCGATCCTTCAGCAGGGCCAGGGCGGCGCGCACCGGCGAGCGCGAGACGCCGAGGCGCGCGGCCAGCTTCACCTCGGCCAGGTGGGCGCCGGCGGCCAGCCCCTCGCGCCGGGCGATCTCGAGGATCTGCCGCGCCAGTGCCGTGGTTTTCGCCCGGGGTGCCGCCAAGGCCCGCCTCTCCGCTCTATCGGTTCAGTTCTGCATATTCTCTAGCTTGGCGAGAGAAGCGGCACAACGGCGATAAAGTCGTCAAGCCATCGCCACAGACTGAAGTCTTCGCGAATATCCGGTATCCATTCGACAACAGACCTGTCCATTGACCGACCTAGACAGCCGCTTGGCGCCACCAGCGGAAATCTCCAGAGAGTCTTGTTCGATCTCAAGCAGAAGTAGCCGGCTTCAGCAATGCACGGCTGGGAACGAACGCAACAGGTGCAGCACCCGGCGGGCAGCGGCCAGCAGACCGCGGTCAATTCAGTCCCGCCGCTATCCTGCTTCGCGCTCCGCGATCTGCAGGATCTCGCCCGGCTTCACTGACCAGGTTTTGGCAGGGATTCATCGCCGGAATGCGTTCCTCCACTGCGAACGGAAGCGATGTAGAAGTCGAGCATGGTAGTGAGAGAACCAGGGTCCCGGCGAAGGCGGCAGCGCAGCGCCGCTCCTTCCCAGCAGTCGACAAGGATATTGGCCATCTTCCGGGTGTCGCAGCCCGGCGGAATTTCGCCTCGGGAGAGCGCTTCTTCCAGGCAGCTTCCAAGTCGATCGGCAATGATGGAAAAGCAGTTTTCGATCTTGCGCCGAAAAACTTCGTTGACGCCCGAGAGCTCCTGGCCCACCCCGCCCAGGAGACATCCCATATAGCCCTCGCTGCGGTACTTATCCTGGGTCAGTTCGAAGAAGCGCCGCACTCTGCGCAGGGGAGGAAGCTGCGAATCCCCTAGACAGGCGTCGAGCCCGGCATGGACCTGCGCCATGTAGGCGTCGATGACCTGGAGCGCAAAATCTTCCTTGTCCTCAAAGTGGTGATAAAAGGAACCCTTCGGAACCCCCGTCGCCGTGAGCAATCCCTGAATACCCAGATCGTTGTAGCCGTGCTCAAGCAGCAGGCGAAGGCCTGCATCCAGCAGGCGCTGCTTCGTCGTGTGGATTGCGGCGCTGTCTCTCTTGGCCTTGCGCGCCACGTTACCTTCCTTCGCTTGTGACATTCTGACAGTTGGCATAATTGGTTTGCGGGCCCCGGAAAGCGGCGGGTCCCGGATAACTCGTCGACGGACTATTCTTTCGTCATTTCCCGCATGTGATCGATAACCACGCCATGCTCATGCTGCGGGCTGAACATAATGATTTCGGCATCCGAGTCGACCCTCACATTGTGACCCGGCGGCCAATAAAACAGGTCATCTGCGTTTACGGTTTCCTCTTGGCCTTGCGCGTCGGTCGTTGTGATGCGGCCGCGCAGGACAAACCCCCAGTGGGGACATTGGCACTGGTCGCCTTCGAGCCCTTCAAAGATCGGTGTGGTGTCGACCCCCTCGGCGAGAGAGAAGTACTCGCCGCTGATCTTCCCAAACCCGCTTGCATCGCCGAAGTCCTTGCGTTGGCGAATCGTGGCGCCCGGTATAGCCAGCTTCACGTCGACCTCTTCCTTGGCAACTCGCATGGTTCGACTCCCTGTTATCATCTATAAATTAGACCGATTGGTCTAGTCGCAGAATAGCGACGAGACGCAGCAAGTCAAGCGGCCTCTCAGCGGTCAGATCGTCCGGGTGTTCCATTTTGCTGGGGATCGAGACTGATCCAGGGGTTGGCATCTTCGTTGAGGTGGTCGAAGAACCAGGCCTATGACCACCTGGACAGATAACGGTGACAGTGCACAGAATTGACGCCATCAGACTCTTCCCTTAACCTCCTGTGATGGCTCGCTTGGCGCGCGTGGTGATCCCTCACCTGCCCCACCACATCACACAGCGTGGCAACGGGCGGGCAAAAACCTTTTTCTGCGACGACGACTATCGGCTTTATCTCGACCTGCTGAGCAGACATTGCGCGGAGGCCGAGGTGAGCATCTGGGCCTGGGTGCTCATGCCGAACCACGTGCATCTGATTCTGACCCCGCGGGATGCGGACGGTATCCGGCGGGCGCTCTCGAAGGTGCATCGCACCTATGCCGGACGGATTCACGCGCGGCTGCGAAGGTCCGGCCACTTTTGGCAGGGGCGCTTTGGTTGTGTGCCGATGGATGAGGCCCATCTCGCGGCCGCCCTGCGCTATATCGCGCTCAACCCGGTGCGCGCCCGCCTGGCAAAGCGGGCGGTGGATTGGCCATGGTCGAGCGTGCACGATCAGCTTTCGCGCAGGCGCAGCCGCAAGCTCACCGACACGGCGCCGGTGCGCGAGCGCTATCCCGATTTCGCCGCTTTGATCGCGGCGGGCGAGGATGAGGACCTGTCGATGGCGCTGCGCCGGGCAGAAACCATCGGCCGCCCGCTCGGCGACACGGCATTCTTAGAGGCGCTCGAGCGCCAGACCGGCCGCAGCCTGCGGCCCGCCAAGCGTGGGCCCAAGCCGCGGCAGGCACGGAAGTTGGGAAGGTAGCCCATCGATTAAGTGCACTGTCACTGAAATATACAGCTGTCGAGCCTTAGCGAAGCATCCGCCTCTGAATGAGATGCCTCAGAGGCGGCGTCAGATGTTGGCCACCTCGCCATCCCGCTCCGCCGCCGCTTCCGCCGCGACGAGGTCGCGGAAGACGCGGCCTTCCTTTTCCATTTCGCGCTGCACGCCCAGCGAAGCGTCGCCGTAGCGCAGCACCGGGCTGCCGGCATCCAGCGCGGCCAGGGCGGCGAACTGCAGGGCGCCGACGATGGCGCGGCCGGAGAGCTCAAAGCGCGCCAGGGCCGCGGCGAAGGCCTCGCGGTCGGCGGGGCCCGGGTCGCGCGGCATGGCGGCCAGCCAGATGCGGCGGCGTTCCGCCTCGGTCGGCAGCGAGAAGCGCACCACGGTGTCGAAGCGACCGAGGAAGGCCTCGTCCATGTTGGCGCGCAGGTTGGTCGCCAGAACGGCGAGACCGTCGTAGTCCTCGACCCGCTGCAGCAGGTAGCTGACCTCCTGGTTGGCGTAGCGGTCGTGGGCGTCCTTCACGTTGGTGCGCTTGCCGAAGAGGGCGTCGGCCTCGTCGAAGAAGAGGATCCAGTCGCGGTTCTGCGCCGTCTCGAAGAGCCCGGCGAGGTTCTTCTCGGTTTCGCCGATGTACTTGGAGACGACGGTGGAGAGATCGACGCGGTAGACCTCGCGGCCGGAGACGCGGCCCAGCAAACTCGCGGCGAGCGTCTTGCCGGTGCCCGGCGGCCCGTGGAACAGCGCGCGGTGGCCGGGGCGCAGGCGGCCCGGCGGCATGGCGCGCTCGGCCAGGGCGCGGCGGTGGCGCAGCCAGCGGCAGATCTCCCCGATCTGCGCCTGGGCGCCGGTCTCCAGGATCAAGTCGTCCCACTGCAGTTCGGTCTCCAGGCGATGCGCGGGAAAGGCCGAAGAGAATGCCGGTGCCGTCACGCGCCCGATCGTCAGCCGCTCGATCCAGTCCCGCGCCATCAGCAGGCGGCCGGAGAGGTGCGGCGCCCCGCGCTCGGCTTCTTCCAGGCGAAGAACACCCTCGCGGGCAAACCAGTGATCGGCGCCGAAGAGACGCTGCACCGCGAAGCGCGCCTCGACATCGTCACCGGCAAGCAGGAAACAGGCGGTCTCGCCGGTGGCGAAAAGCGCGCGACTCTCGCGCTCGCGCCGCCCGCCGAACTGCGGCAGGTCGCCCTCGGCGCCCAGGCTTTCCCGGATCGCGTCCTCGAGCAGACCCGGGCTCACGTGCGGGGCCAGGGCGAGCAGCAGCACCACCCACTCGTCAAATCCCGGCCGTCTCTCACGCACCAAATCGCCGAAGGCCGATCCGTCGTCGAAAAAGCCGGTATCGGGAAGGTCTCCGGGCTCCCGCCCCGCTTCCTCGGCCACCCGCGCCCGCAGCAGCAGGGCGAGAAAACCGAGGGCACGCTCAAGATTGGCAGCGTTCGAGATGGGTTTCGCCATGCTGTCCATCATAGAAGATCCCTGTTGTCCGTGGTGTCGTGCGGAACCGGCTTCATTTGTCGAGTCCCGTGAAGGGCTGCGCGGCGATGGCCCCCTCGCCGCGCAGCACCTGGGTCCGGATCTGGTTCATGAGCTTCGTCTTCTTGGCCTTGCTGCCGCTGGTGAAGGCATCGAGATCGGACCACTGCTTGTCGCCGTGAGCCGTGCTGGTCACCACGGCTTTCATCGTGGAGACATCCTTGCTCAGCTCGGTCTTCAAAGCCTGGACACCGTGGGTTCGAAGCTTCTGGGCATTGGCCGCCGTTTTCGTCTTGGGCACGGAAGCCTCACGCGTCGCCATGTCCGACTTGAACTCCGTCGGCTGGCGGCCGTAGGTGCGACCGGCCACGTGGCGGCGGTACGACAGGTTGATGGTGTAGGCCGCTGCAGCACGGCTGGCCGCCCGCGCCTTCATCGCGGCGCCGCCGAAGGGCGGTTTGAAGTACCACTTCTCGCTGAGGATCTGGAAAGCCTTGTTCTGCGGCTGGTGGTCCGGCGTCAGGGCATCGCCCTTCATGGTGACCATCTTGCTGTAGGTGCCGGTCTGTCCCTCCAGCTTGAAGCGCTCCTCCGCCTTGGCGAGCTTGTCGTTCACGACCAGCTGACTCATCATGTCCGAGAGCTGGGTTTCGTACTTCAGCAGCTTGGCGCCATCGGCCTTCGGCACATCCTTCGGCGGCTTGGCCTCCACGAAGGTGTTGATCTTCGTGACCAGCGGCCGGATCTTCGAGTTGATCAGGGTCTTCGCCTTTGTGGCGAGGGCCTTCTTGGTGGGGTCGAGACCCGGATTCGCTTTCACATAGGCGTCGATGAACTGCTCGGCGGGCACCGGGGTGGAACGGATCTGAAGCTTGCGGCCGGCCCCGCTGCCGCCGACCTCGATGGTATGGCTCTCGCCCTCCTCGCCCTTGAAGGTCTTCTTCGGCCAGAGGAAGTTGGCAATCGCCTCCTTCACCTTCTTGGCGCCTGACTTCACCTTGCCGATGATCTTCCTGGCGAAGGCGATGACCTTGTCGATCACCATGTCGATGACCTTGTTGATCGGTGCGGTGATCTTCTCCAGCACTTCCTTCACCGCCTTGCCGACCCCGCCGAGGCCGATGAAGCTGGCCACCATGGAGATCACCACCGGCAGTGCGCGCGACAGCGCCTCCTCCACCGACTTGGCGGCGGGGCCGAGCACGCCGGCGGCGATGTTCGCCACGGCGCCGTAGACCGAAAGCACGAAGTCCTTGATCTGCTGGAAGCGCTCGATGAGCCACATGGTGAGGTCGAAGAGCACCTTCAGCGCCTTCACGATGGCCGAGGCCGGGTTCATCAGGCTCAGGAGCCAGATGATGCCCTCCTTGATCACCGTGGTGATGACCCAGTTGCGGATGCCGCCGATGACGGTTTCCTTGAGGGTCGCCAGCTGCGACTTCACCTCTTCCCAGAGCGCGGAGAAATCGAGGTCCTTCAGCTTCAGGACCAGCTCGAAGCCTTTCTCGATGACGTCGAAGACCTTCTCCGCCGCCGGCAGCTTCTTGATGATGCGCGCCTTCACGTTGGCATAGGTCAAGCCCAGGATCTGCGCGACCAGGCTGAAGATGCCCATGAGGTCGAACTTCTCCGGCAGGGTGATGCCGGCCTCGGCGATGGCGCCGGTAAGCCAGGCGATGAGGCCCTTCTGCAGGTGCGCCAGGATGTTCTCGCCGAAGCTGCGCACGCCCTGGCCGACGGCGGACAGCAGGTTGGTGATGAAGGTCACCGGGTCCTTGAGGATCTTGGTGATGAGGCTGCCGGCACGCTCGAGGAAGTCGAAGATCGGCTTGGAGTCGATGCCGGCAATGTCGCAGGCGGCCTGGATGGCGATCTTCAGCGGCTCGGCGAAGTCGCCGGTGAGC
>DAIQBR010000145.1:4992-8323 GCA_036781105.1 Kiloniellaceae bacterium | reverse complement strand
GCGTTGATGCCGACGTTGTTGTCGTGGTCGGTGCGCCACAGCGGGTGGACGCGATTGGGCCGCAGCGGCAACTCGTGGGTGGCCGTCGCGGTCGCGCGCCGCAAGGCCGCTTCCAGCGCCACCGGCCCGCCCTCGACCGTGGCCTCGTTGCCGAATTTCACGAACCATCGCGGCAGGCCCGTGTCGGCGCACATGGCCCGCCTGTCCTGCTTGGCGACTTCGTAGTTCTCCAGCATCGCCTGCAGGACGAACGACGAGAGGTCGCCGTCTTCCGCTTCCGCGGCGGCCTTCAGGCCCGTCAGGTAGTCGTCGGGAATCTCAATGGCGGCCTTCGCCGTGAGGTCCAGCGCCGCCGCCTCCAGCTTCTCGATTTCGATCATTCTGTGACCTTGCTCCCTCCTGGCCCGCCCGGGCTTCAGGGGGCCGGCCGCAAATCTCTCGTTTGCTGGCGCCTTCAGTCTAGCCCGGTCCGCAGGTTCAATCCAGGTGCCCCCGATCCAGCCCTGTGCGGGAGGCAGCATTGCAGGATCGACGCTAGGCGGATGGAAGCGGCTTCGCTATCCTGGCCTGGAGTAGCAGTTGTTGCATCCGTCAGACCTCCCGGAAAACAGGCCGCCCGGCCGTTGCAGAACGGCGCGCGGTGCGGGAAAGGTTGTCGGAATCGCAGCCTGCAGGGTCAAAGCGCAGGTCGGTACAGGACGGGGCCAGCAGCAGATGCAGAAAGTCGTCAGCCGCGCGGTCGCGCTGTGCCTCGGCGGTGCCTTTGTCCTGGCCTTTGCCACCGGCGCGTCCCCTCTGGTCTCTGTCGCCGTTCTTGCCGTGCTCACCGCCTTTCTCTGGGCCACCCTGGCGATCCCGGTGGAGCTGACCGCCCTGGTGTTCTTCACTGCCCTGCTGCTGACCGGGCTGGCCCCGGACCATGTGGCGCTCGCGGGTTTCGAATCAAAGGCCATCTGGCTGGTCTTCGCCGGCCTCGTCCTGAGTGAGGCGATCGGCCGCCACGACCTGGGCCACGCCCTGTTTGACCGCCTGCTGGGCCGTCTCAGTTCCTATCCGCAGCTGATCTGGCTGGTCGTCGCCAGCGGCCTGTTCATGGCCTTCTTCATTCCCTCGGCCATGGGCCGGGTGCTGCTGCTGTCGCCGCTGGTGCTGGCGCTGGCCGATCGTCTCGGGCTCGCCGGCAACGACCCGCGCCGCCACGGCCTGTTTCTCGCAACCGTGCTGGGCGCCGTGGTGCCGGCCTTCACCATCATCACCTCCAACGTGCCGAACCTCGTGCTGATGGGGGCAGCCGAGGCGATCTACGACCGCACGCTGACCTACGGCGAGTACCTGGCGC
Organism: Kiloniellaceae bacterium; assembly: GCA_036781105.1. Lineage (GTDB taxonomy): Bacteria > Pseudomonadota > Alphaproteobacteria > Kiloniellales > Kiloniellaceae > Pelagibius. The sequence continues at coordinate 6,984 of DAIQBR010000145.1, read as the reverse complement.
TGAACTTCCCCGTGCTGGGGCTCGGAACCTTCCTGCTGATCCCGACGCTGGTGCTGCGACTCTTCCCCGGCGAGCGGAGTCTGTCCCTGGAGGCGGCACAGCCGTCGCCCTGGACGCGGGACCAGGTGCGGATCGGCTGCCTGCTGGCGCTCACTCTGGCGTTCTGGACCACCGACAAGCTGCATGGCATTCCTTCGGCGTGGATCGGACTCACGGCCGCGGTGTTTGCGCTGATGCCGGGCGTCGGCCTGCTGCCGCCGCAGACCATCGGAAAGATAAACTTCGGGCCGTGGTTCTTTGTCGCCGGTTCCATCGGTCTCGGCGGGGTGGTGAGCCACAGCGGCCTCGGCGACCTGCTGTGGGGCCAGGTCGCCGCCGTGGTGCCTTTCGAGGGCCTGCCCAATCCGCTCAAGTTCGCGGTGATCCAGGTAAGCGCCACAATCCTCGCCGTTGTCGCGACACTGCCGGCGATACCTGCGGTCTTCACGCCGCTGGTGGGTTCCATCGCCGAGAGCATGGACTGGCCGCTCGACGCCGTCCTGCTGGCGCAGGTGCCGGCCTTCGTGATCTTCGCCTTCCCCTTTCAGGCGCCGCCGGTGCTGGTCGGGCTTACCGTGCTGGGGGTGCCGCTGCGGGCGGCGATGCGCCTGATGCTGTGCTACTTCGTGGTCGCGGGGCTGGTTCTCTCGCCGCTGCACTATCTCTGGGGCCGGCTGCTCGGCGTGTTTCCTTAGGGGGCAGCGGCGAGGGGGTCAGCCGGCGAGGTTGTCGAGCAGGCCGGCATCGCGGCTGACGATGCGGTCGGCGGGCAGGACGATGGTCACCGTGGTGCCCTCGCCGAGGCGGCTCTCCAGTTCCAGCCGGCCGCCGTGCATTTCCACCAGCGCCTTGGTCAGCGGCAGGCCCAGGCCGGTGCCTTCGTACTTGCGGTTCAGCGCGCTGTCGATCTGGCCGAACTGGCGCAGGGCCGTGGGGATGTCCTCCTGCGCCATGCCGATGCCGTTGTCGCTGACCTCGAAGATATAGCCTTCCTCGTCGTCGCAGCGGATGTCGAGCCGCACGCTGCCGCCGGAAGGCGTGAACTTGATGGCGTTGACCAGCAGGTTCAGGAGGGCCTGCTTCAGTTTGCGCTCGTCGGCCCGCAGGGCCGGCAGTTCGTCGGTGGCGCAGCAGTCGATCTTCAGGCCGCTTTTCTCGGCGCGCTGGACAACGACACGCAGCACCGTCGTCGCCAGCTCGCCGGCGTCCAGCACCTCGTCCTCCAGCTCTTCCGCCCCGGCCTCGATCTTGGAGAGGTCGAGGATGTCGTTGATCAGGGAGAGTAGGTGAAGCCCGGATGAGTGGATGTCCTCCAGGTAGCCGCGATGCTGCGGCATGCCGCCGGGCGCGAGGTCGCTGGCCAGCATCAGTTCCGAGAAGCCGATGATGGCATTCAGCGGCGTGCGCAGCTCGTGGCTGACGTTGGCGAGGAATTCGGATTTCGTGCGGTTGGCTGCCTCGGCCTCCTCCTTGGCGGTCTGCAGCGCCTTTTGGATCTCGATCTGGTCCGTGATGTCCCGCCCGGTGCCGCGGTAGCCGCGGAAATTGCCGTCGCGGTCGAACCAGGGATTGCCGTTGATCGACAGCCAGACGGTATCGCCGTTGGGCTTCTGGCGCGGATGGATGAAGTTGCGGAACGGCCGATGCGCGTGCAGGTCCTTCAGGTGCTGCTCCCACACTTCGGGCTCGACGCCGGGGATGCCGGTTTCCTCGCGCGTCTTGCCCATCAGCACGCTTTCGGCAACGCCGGTGACCGCGGTATAGCGATCCGAGAAGAAGCAGAAGCGCAGTTCCTCGTCCATTTCCCAGAACCAGTCGGAACTGGAGGCGGCAAAGTCCTGGAAGCGTTCCTCCCGCTCGCGCACCGCGCTGCGGCGGATCGCGGAGAGGCGGCCGAGCAGGGCGTTGAGAGCGGTGACCGTCTCGCCGATCTCGTTGTCGGCCTGGATGTCG
>DAIQBR010000145.1:0-4917 GCA_036781105.1 Kiloniellaceae bacterium | reverse complement strand
CCGCCACTGTCACGCCGGAGACGACCAGGGAGAGCAGCAGCACCAGCCCGCCGATGCGCAGTACATAGGCGCGCAGGTCTTCGGCGATCAGCGAGGTATCCAGCCGCGCGACCACGGTGAAGGGCAGGCCGCTGACCGCCGGTGGCCAGAGCACCTCGTAGCTGTCGGCGCCGGTGGAGAAGCTGCGCCGGGTCGGGTCATCGCCCCGTGCAAGGCTGCGTCCGATGTCGGTTGCGGCACGGAGCGGCCTCAGGTCGGGACGGCGGCCTTGGCTGGCCAGCTGGGTGCCATTCTCCGAGTAGATCGCCAGCCCCTCGACGTTGACCGCTTCGAAGGCGTTCCAGGACTGTTGTGCCATTTCCGAGGGACTGTGGTGCTCGTACCACGAGAGCGCTGCCTGGGTGGTCAGCAGCACCTCCATCTCGAGGTCATCGCGCAGCCAGCTCTGGCGGTTGAGGTAGGAGGGCAGCAGGAAGGCCGCTTCCACCGCCAGGATGCTCAGGCAGACGAGCAGCGTGATCCGCCGGCAGAGCCGGCAGGACAGCAGTTCGCGCGCCTGCGACAGCGAGAGCAACCCAGAGGGCATTTGCGGGCCTTGGTGGCGAATTTCCTGGAGCGCAATTTTACCCGCGAGGGCTTCAGCCTTGGTTAACGCAGGGGGTGCTTTCCGGCGCCCAGGTTGTGCCCCGGCGACCTCCGTTCCAAGTGATTGAAATCTCTATAAGGTCGCGCCGAAGGGTTTGAAACTGCTGATCCTTGCAGGGATGCCGCAGCTGCCGGTCTATGCGACTTTAGTAGTGTGGGCGCGTTTTGGGGCAGTCGTTAACATGTCGCTGAGGTGCCAGGGAACACGAACCAGCGAACACAAGATCGTGAGCCCACAATCGTAAGCCTGGGGCACCGGCGGCCCGCGTAGCGCGTGGCGCCGCGCGAGAGGTCGGAAAAAACGGGCGGCCGGGCGGTGATGCTGCGGCCATTTCCCCAGAGGAGGAATGCATGAGCTGGACTACCCCAAAAATCGTCGAAATCTCCGTCGGTATGGAAATCAACAGCTACGCCTGCGCGGACCTGTGATCCTGCCCCTTCGGGGAGTACGATAAAGGCCGGGACCGCTGTCCAACGCAGAGCAGCGGACAACCCGGCCTTTTTCTTGTCCTGCCCGGGCGCGGGTCTTGGGACTCGGGCCCCTGGCGGGCGATTTTGTTTCTCTGTGATCCGGGGGTGCGGTGCTCAGGGTCCTGGTGCTTGGCGCGGCTGCCGGTGGCGGCTTTCCGCAGTGGAACAGCAACAACGACGCCTCGCAGCGCGCGCGGCGCGGCGATCCTTCGGCGCGCCCGTCCAGCCAGTCTTCCGTCGCGGTGTCCGCTGACGGTGAGAATTGGGTCCTACTGAACGCCTCGCCGGATCTGCGCCAGCAGATCAACGACAATCCCCAACTGCACCCGCGCGTCGGCGTGCGGCACAGCCCGATCCGCGCTGTGGTCCTGACCAATGGCGACGTCGACCATGTCGCCGGGCTGTTGACGCTGCGCGAGCGCCACCCGCTGGCGGTCTACGGTACCGGGCGCGTGCTTTCGGTTTTGGATCGCAACGCGATCTTCAATGTGCTGAACCCGGCGTTCGTCGATCGCCGTCAGCTGCGCCTCGGCGAGCGCTGTGAGCCGGAGAGCAAGGAGGGCGAGCCGCTGGGCCTTGCCATCACGCCCTTCGCCGTGCCCGGCAAGGTGGCGCTCTATCTGGAGGACGAGGCGGCCGGGGACGGCAACTTCGGCACGGTGGAGGAGGACACCATCGCCCTGCGCATCGAGGCGGGCAGCGGCAATGGGGCGGGCCCGCACCGCTTTCTCTACGTGCCTGCGCGGCGCCTTCGCCGCAGCTCTCCGCAGAGATGGAAGGCGCCGATCTCATGATGTTCGACGGCACCCTGTGGCAGGACGAAGAAATGCGCCTGCAGGGCGCCGGCAGCAAGACCGGCAAGCGCATGGGCCACATGAGCCTCTCCGGGCCCGGCGGCACCCTGGCGACCTTCTCGGACAGCCCGGTCGCCCGCAAAGTGCTGATCCACATCAACAATACCAACCCCATCCTGCTCTCGGATTCAGACGAGCGCGCCGCCGTCGAGGCGGCGGGCTGGGAAGTCGCCTACGACGGCATGGAGATCACGCTATGAGCCTGGCATCGCCTTCCGCCGCGACCGAACCTTCCGAGGTAGCACCGTTGTCGCCTGCCGCGGGCCGGCTGCTGTCGCCCGAAGAGTTTGAGGAACGCATTCAGCAGATCGGCGCCCAGCGCTATCACTCGCTGCATCCCTTCCACAAGCTGTTGCACGGCGGCAAGTGCACGCACGGCCAGGTGCAGGCCTGGGTACTGAACCGCTACTGCTACCAGAGCCACATCCCGCTGAAGGACGCGGCTCTGCTGTCGCGCGTGGAAGATCTCGATCTGCGCCGCGAATGGCGCAAGCGCATCGAGGACCATGACGGGAGCAAGGGAAACGAGGGCGGTATCGAGCGCTGGCTGGTGCTGGCCGAAGGCGTCGGCCTCGACCGCGCTTATGTGGTCTCCGGCGCCGGTCAGCTGCCGGCAACCCGCTTTGCCGTGGAAGCCTATGTGCGCTTTGTCCGCGAGAAATCTCTGCTGGAGGCCATCGCTTCCTCGTTGACGGAGCTCTTCGCGCCGAAGATTCACAAGGAGCGTATCGCCGGCCTGCTGGAGCACTACGACTTCGCCAACGAGCGCACCATCGCCTACTTCAAGCGCCGCCTGACGGAGGCGCCCGAGGACGTCAAATTCGGTCTCGGCTACGTGCTGCGCGAGGCACGCACCCGCGAGCAGCAGGAACAGGTGCTGGCGGCGGTGCGCTTTAAGACCGACGTGCTCTGGGCGCAGCTCGATGCGCTGTATCACGCCTACGTAGCGCCCGGCCACATCCCGCCCGGTGCCTTTGTGCCGGAGGGCTGCGTGCCGGTGACGGAGCTGGATCCTTGAGCGACAAGATCACCATCACCGAGGAGTCGGTGCCCGGACTGCCCAGGGGCGTGAAACTACGCTTCGACAAGCAGCGCGACCAATGGGTGATCCTGGCACCAGAGCGCCTCTTCGTGCTCGACGCCATCGCGCTGGAGATCGTGAAGCGCTGCGACGGCGAGGCTTCGGTGGCCGAGATCGTGAACGATCTCGCAGAAACCTTCGCGGCGCCGCGCGACACCATCCTCAAGGACGTCGGCGCGCTGCTGCAGGACCTCGCAGACAAGCGGATCCTCGCAACCCGGGGTGCGGCATGACGACGTCCAGCACAACGGCGCCCGGCTTCCCTCTCGCGGTGCTGGCGGAGCTGACCCACCGCTGCCCGCTGCAGTGCCCCTACTGCTCGAATCCGCTGGCCCTGGAGGCGGCGGGGGCGGAGCTCTCAACAGATGCCTGGAAGGCGGTGATTGCCGAGGTGGCCGATCTCGGGGCCCTGCAGATACATTTCTCGGGCGGCGAGCCGACCGCCCGCCGCGATCTGGAGGAACTGGTCGCGGCCGCCGCGGAGGCCGGGCTGTACAGCAACCTCATCACCGCCGGCGTGCTGGCGGACCGTGCGCGCCTCGCCGCCCTGGCCGAGGCCGGGCTCGACCATCTGCAGCTTTCCTTCCAGGACAGCGAGGCGGCCGGCTGCGACCGCATCGGCGGCTACAAGGGCGGCTTCGAGAAGAAACTCGACTGCGCGCGCTGGACCGTCGAGGTCGGCCTGCCGCTTACCCTCAACATGGTGGTGCATCGCCAGAACCTCGCGAACCTGCCGGAGATGCTGGCGCTTGCCGAGCGGCTGCAGGCGCGCCGCGTCGAGATCGCCCATGTGCAGTACTATGGCTGGGCCTACCTGAACCGGGCCGCGCTCATGCCGACGCGCGCGCAGCTGGAGGAGGCGACGGTGGTGGTCGAGGCCGCGCGCGAGCGCCTGAAGGGCGTCATGGTGATCGACTACGTGGTGCCGGATTACTACGCGCGGCGGCCGAAGTCCTGCATGGGCGGCTGGGGCCGCCAGTTCCTCAATATTTCGCCGGCCGGCAAGGTGCTGCCCTGCCACGCGGCGGAGTCCATCACCGATCTGACTTTCGACCGCGTCGGCGAAAAGTCGCTGCGCGAGATCTGGCTGCACTCGCCGGCCTTCCAGGCCTATCGCGGCACCGCCTGGATGCCCGAGCCTTGCCGCTCCTGCGAGCGCCGGGAAATCGATTGGGGCGGCTGCCGCTGCCAGGCCTTCGCGCTGACCGGCAAGGCCGGCAATGTTGATCCCGCCTGCGCGATGTCGCCCGAGCACGAGGCCATGCAGGCGCTGGCGAGTGCGGAGTCCGCCAAGGCCGGGCGCGACTTCACCTACCGCAGCCGCAAGGCCGGTGAGGCCGCGGCGCAAAAGGTACCGGAACGGCTAGTTTAGCGGGTCGCGGCCGTCCTTCACCCGGAATCCACCGAATCCCAGGGTCTTCGCCTTGTCGAAGTCCTGTTGGGCGAGGTCGGTCTCGTCCTTGCGCTGGTAGGCGGTGCCGCGATTGGAGTAGGCGCCGGCGAAGCTCGGGTCCAGGTGGATCGCGACGGTGAACTTCAGAATGGCGTCGTCGTATTGCGCCTGCTGCAGCAGTTTGCGGCCCTCGTCATTGAATTGCCGAGAAAGTTCGGCGCGGGTTAGGCTGCCGTCGTTCAGCCTTGTGCGGTAGGGCGCCAGTTCTTCGTCGATGCGCAGCTGCGCGAGAGCGGCCGGATCGAGGGGCTCAATCTCGGCCACTTCCGCCGCCGACGGCGGCGCCGGTTCTTCGACAGGAGGCGCCGCCGCGGGGGGCGGCAACTCGGCGACCTGCGCTTCGGGATCGGCAGGCCCATCCTCGACAATCAGCTTTGGCGGTGCCGGGGGTGGCGGCACCACGACCTTCTGCG
>DAIQBR010000144.1:0-8377 GCA_036781105.1 Kiloniellaceae bacterium | reverse complement strand
CGGTGCTGCGTCCGCTCGAGGGGAGGGCACCGGCGTTCCACCTGGTCGGGCATTCCTACGGCGGTGCCGTAGCGATGAAGATCGCCCTCTGCCAGCCGCAGCGGGTGCTGAGCCTGACGCTGATCGAACCCGTGCTGTTTCACCTGCTGCCGCTGGGCGGCAGCGACCAGGACATGCGGCTCTACCGCGGTGTTCTGGGTGTCCGCGACCGCCTGCGCGGGGCCGTGGCAGCCGGCTGGCCGGCCCACGGCATGGCGGCCTTCGTGGACTTCTGGAGCGGACCTGGCAGTTGGGAGGCCTGCGACGCCGAGCAGCGCCAGCGTTTCGCTGCCCAGGCCCGGGCCGTGCTGCGCAATTTCACAGCCTGCTTCGGCGAGACCTGGCATCCCACCGAGATCGCCGGGCTCGCCATGCCGCTGCTGACGATCTCCGGCGGCCGCTCGCCGGCGGTTGCCGGCCACCTCGTCGACAAGCTCGTCGATGCGGCACAAGACGTAACGGCGGCGCGCCTCTTCGATGCCGGCCACATGTCGCCGCTGACCCACGCGTCGGGCGTCAACAGCCTGATCCGGCGGCATATCCGGCTCGCCGAGGAAGGAGCCCCTGCGGTGTCGCGAGAGGCTCCGTTTCGGGCGTCTCCCTTCAGTCAGCCCGGCGTGGCGGCCTGACCCTCCTGACCACCAAGTTGATATTTCAGCCAAGGATACGAAAATGGATTTGACCAAGAACCCTGCGACCTCCGTTCTGCATGCCGGCTATCGTGCCGACCCGACCACCAACGCGGTGGCGGTGCCGATCTACCAGACGACATCTTATCAGTTCACCGATTCGGGCCACGCCCGCCGTCTCTTCGCGCTGGAGGAGATGGGCAACATCTACACCCGCGTGATGAACCCGACGAACGATGCCTTCGAGCAGCGCATGGCGGCGCTGGAGGGCGGCGTGGCGTCACTGGCGGTCAGCTCCGGCCAGGCGGCGACGACGCTGTCGATCCTCAACATCGCCGGCAGCGGCGACAACATCGTCAGCGCCAACGGCCTCTACGGTGGCACCTGGAACCTCTTCGCCAATACGCTGAAGACCATGGGCATCGAGGTCCGCTTCGTCGACGCCGGCGATCCGGAGAACTTCCGCAAGGCGACCGACAGCCGCACCCGCGCTTACTACGCCGAGACGCTGCCGAATCCCATGCTGAAGGTCTTCCCCATCGCCGAGGTGGCGGAGATCGGCGAGGAACTGGGCGTGCCGCTCATCCTCGACAACACCGCCTCGGCGGTGATCTGCCGTCCCTTCGACCACGGCGCCCACATCGTGGTGCACTCGGCCACCAAGTACATCGGCGGCCACGGTACCTCGATCGGCGGCGTCATCATCGACGGCGGCAAGTTCGATTGGGAAAAGCACGCCCGGCGCTTCCCCATGCTGAACGAGCCGGACCCCAGCTATCACGGCGCGGTGTGGACCCAGGCGACGAAGGAAATGGGCCCGGTGGCCTACATCGTGAAGGCCCGCTGCACTCTGCAGCGCGACCTCGGCATGGCGCTCAGCCCCTTCAACACCTTCAACTTCATCCAGGGGCTGGAGACCCTGCCGCTGCGCATGCGCGAGCACTGCCGCAACGCCCAGGCCGTCGCCGATTACCTGGCCGCGGACCCGCGCGTCGCCAAGGTGATCTATCCTGGCATGACCCACGACGACCCGACCGAGTGGACCGAGCGCTACCTCTCGGGCGGCCGCGGCGGCCTGGTCGGCTTCGAGCTGAAGACCCAGGATCCGGAGGCCGGCGCCCGCTTCATCGACGCACTGCAGATGATCTATCACGTGGCCAACATCGGCGACACGCGGACCCTGGCCATCCATCCCTCCAGCTCGACGCACCAGCAGCTCAGCGCCGAAGACCAGCTGGCCACCGGCGTGACGCCGGGCTACCTGCGCCTCTCGGTGGGCATCGAGCACATCGACGACATCCTGGCCGATATCGGCCAGGCGCTGGACGCCGCAGTCGACGCCAAGAAGGCGGCGGCCTGAGGCAAGTCTTCCGGTTTCCCCCGCGATCAGGGGAGCCGGACCTGTGGGAGGGCACCGCAGTTCACCCCCACCCTGGCGAATAGGGGGTGCCCTCCCGCCCTTATCCTTGCTCTTCCTCCCTGACCCCCGGGCGGCTGCCCCAGCGGAAGCCGCCCTTTCTTCTGGCTACCGCACTCGCCAGTCCTGGGGCACCGGGATTCATCGCCGAAGAATTCGAAAGAGTCTCCTTTGCCATGAGTTCGTCACTCGAGGCCGCTGCTACCAATTTGCGGAATACCATGGTCCCCGACGGTGGCATGGCGCGAGGGCTCGTGGTACAACCCCGGCCCGACGTCCCGTCTGGCAGGGAGGAGGCTGGTGAGATGAGCGATAAGGTCTGGAAAGTTTACCTTTCGGGCGAAATTCATTCCGACTGGCGTGAGCAGATCACCGCGGGGGTGGCCAAGGCCCGCCTGCCGGTGCGACTCGATGCGCCGGTCACCCAGCACGAGGACAGCGACGACTGTGGCGTGGTGATCCTGGGCGAAGAGGCCAGCGGCTTCTGGCACGACCACAAGGGCGCCAGCATGAACGCCATCCGCACCCGCACGCTGATCGGTGAGGCCGACATCGTGGTGGTGCGCTTCGGCGACAAGTACCGGCAGTGGAACGCGGCCTTCGATGCCGGCACGGCGGCGGCCCTCGGCAAGGCGCTGATCACCCTGCACGATCCCTCGCTGAACCACGCGCTGAAGGAAGTCGACGGCGCTGCCTTGGCGGTCTGCGAGACGCCCAAGCAGGTGGTGCAGACCCTGGCCTATGTGATCCGCGGCGAGCTGCCCGGCCGCCGTTCCAAGGTGGCGGCGGAGTAGCTCTTCTCAGGCGGCTTTCGCCCTGCCGGTCCAGGCGGCCACATCGGCGATCAACTGCTGCAGATCGTTCTTGAGGCTGTCGTAGCCGGCGTTCGCTGTGATCGTCGCCTCGTCCATGTAGAGATTGCGCTTTATCTCGATCTGCAGGGAGTGACGGTTCTCGGCCGGCCGCCCGTGGATGCGGATGATCTCGGCGCCCTTGTAGGGGTCGTTCACCGTGACGCGGTATCCCATGCTGATGAGCCGTTCGGCGACGAAGGCGGTAAAGGCGGGGTCGCAGCTGTTCCCCTCGAGATCGCCGATGACCATGTCCGGGCGATCGGCGCCGATGCCGTCCGGGGTGATCGCCGTGCCGACCGACTTCATGGAATGAACGTCGATATGCCACACCGCGCCATGGCGCGCATGGAGCCCGTCGAGCGTCTCCGCCAGCACCCTGCGGTAAGGCTTCCAGCAGCGCTCGATGCGATGGCGCAGGCCCTCGACCGACAGGGGGGCGGCGAGCAGCGGGCTGCCGTCGTTGGTGCGGTGGCGGAACAGGCCGATCCCGAGCGCCGACTTCGGGCCGGGGTTCAGCGGTTCCGGCCAGGTGCCGTCGATCAGTGCCGGATCGACGTCGTCGAGCCGCCGGTTGACATCGATGTAGGCGCGCGGAAAGAGCGCCGCCAGAAGCGTCGCGCCTTCTCCAGGCGCGCTGGCGAAGAGGGCATCGATCATCCAGTCTTCCGCGCCGCGCAGCACATCGTGGGCCACCCTCGTCACGAAGTCTTCGGGATAGCAGCGTCCGGAGTGCGGTGAGTCGATGAGCAGGGGAACCCCGGTGCCCTGGGGTGCGACAAGGTCGTAGGCCCGGTCATCGAAGGGAGCGGCGCCCAGGGCCGTGTCGTTCTGTTCGTCTTGCATGCGCTGCTTTTCAGGAAGGATCGTTGAGATGGCAGGCGGACCAGCGCCCGCCGGCGATTTCTTTTAGGACGGGCCGTTCGCGGCGACATCGCTCGCTCGCATGGGGGCAACGCGGATGGAAGTGGCAGCCGGGCGGTGGATCAAGCGGCGAGGGGATCTCGCCTTTGACCGGCTGATAGGTGCGTTTGCGCAGCTCGATGCGCGGCACCTCCGACAGCAGCGCCTGGGTGTAGGGGTGGTTGGGGTTGTCGAAGATCGCTTCGGTGGCGGCGATCTCGACGACGCGGCCGAGATACATGATGACCACGCGGTCGGCGATGTGCTCGACCACCGAGAGGTCGTGGCTGATGAAGAGATAGGTGAGATCCAAGTCCCGGCGCAGATCCATGAAGAGGTTGATGACCTGTGCCTGGATGGAGACGTCGAGCGCGGCGATCGCTTCGTCGCAGACCAGGAAACGCGGCTTTACGGCCAGCGCCCGGGCGATGCCGATGCGCTGGCGCTGGCCGCCGGAGAACTGGTGCGGGTAGCGGCGCCGGAAGTCCGGGTCCAGGCCGACGCGCAGCATGGTGTCGGCCACGTAGTCGGCGAGCTCGCCGCGGGTCGTCATGCCGTGCACCAGTGGTGCCTCGCCGATGATCTCTTCCACCCGCATGCGAGGGTCAAGCGAGGCGAAGGGATCCTGGAAGATCATCTGGATCGCCAACGCCGTCTCGCGCGAGGCGACGCGGCCGTCGCGCCACACCGGCTTGCCGTCGAAGGCGAGGGTGCCTTCGGTGGGCGGCAGGATGCCCGCGACCATGCGCCCGAAGGTGGACTTGCCGCAGCCGGATTCACCGACCAGGCCGACCACCTCGCCGGCGCCGACGGTGAGGTCGACACCGTCGACGGCGTGCACGACTTCCTCGTGGATCGAGGAGCCGAGGCGCCGGGCGATCTTGCCGGCGAGGTCGAGGCGCTTCACGAAACGCTTGGTGATCCCCGCGGCCTCCAGGATCGGGCGCCGCGCGGCCTGCGCGGCCGTGTCACGGGACAGCGAGACGGCACTCACAGCAGGCCCTCCCGGGCATCGACATCGCGCTGTTCGGCCTGGATCGCCTTCTCCAAAGGGCCCTCATGGGGATTGAAGCAGCGCACTTCGCGGCCGTTTGAACCGGCGATCACCGGAGGCTCCTCCAGGCAGGCGGCGGAGGCGCGCGGACAGCGGTTGCGGAAGGCGCAGCCGGGCTCGATGTTCAGCAGCGAGGGTGTCATGCCGGGAATCTGAAACAGCCGGCTTCCGCGGCGGTTGCGGCTCGGCACCGAGCCGATGAGGCCGACGGGATAGGGGTGTGCGGGTTCATCGAGCACGGCGTCGAGCGGCCCCTGCTCGACGATTCTGCCGGCGTACATCACGCAGATGCGGTCGGCCAGGCCGGCGACCACGGCAAGATCGTGGGTGATCCAGATCATCGCCGTGCCGGTCTCGCGGCACAGCGTCTGCGCCTCGTGCAGGATCTGCCCCTGGATGGTGACGTCCAGCGCGGTGGTCGGCTCGTCGGCGATGATCAGTTCAGGTTCGTTCAGGAAGGCGATGGCGATGGCGACGCGCTGGCGCATGCCGCCGGAGAACTGGTGCGGGTAGGCGGTGAGACGCTCGTCGGGCGAGGGGATGCCGACCTTCACCAGGGCCGCGCGGGCGATCTCCAGCGCGCGCGCCTTGGAGACGTCACGGTGTGCCATGACGGCCTCGGTCATCTGGGTGTCGATGCGCAAGACCGGGTTCAGCGTCATCATCGGGTCCTGGAAGATCATCGCGATCTTGGAGCCGCGCAGCTTGCGGCGCTCGCTTTCGGCCAGGGGCACCAGGTCGCGGCCCTGGAACAGGATCTGCCCTTCGGCAATGCGTCCCGGCTGGTCGATAAGGCCGAGGATCGAGAATCCGGTGATCGACTTGCCGCTGCCCGACTCGCCGACCAGGCCCAGCACCTCGCCGGCACCGACGGAGAAGGAGACGCCGTCGACCGCCCTCACCACACCGTCGCGGGTGAAGAAGTGGGTCTTGAGACCCCGAACCTCGAGTGTGGGCGCGCTCATCGATTCAGTCCCCTCACCGCTTGAGTCGGGGGTTCAGCACGTCGCGCAGCTGGTCGCCGACCAGGTTGATGGCGACGATGGTGACCAGCAGGGCGACGCCGGGGAAGAAGGAGACCCAGTACTTGCCCGACAGCATGTAGTCGTAGCCGTTGGCGATCAGCAGGCCCAGCGAGGGCTCGGTGATCGGCACGCCGACGCCGAGGAAGGAGAGGGTGGCCTCCAGGGCGATCGCGTTGGCGACCTGGACCGTGGCGACCACGATGAGCGGCGGCAGGCAGTTGGGCAGCAGGTGGCGGAAGACGATGCGGCGGTGCGAGAGGGCGAGGCAGGAGGCCGCCTCGATGTATTCCTTGCGGCGCTCCACCAGGGCGGTGCCGCGCACCGTGCGCGCGTAGTAGGCCCACTGCACGATGATGAGCGCGATGATCACCTTGTCGACGCCCTTGCCGAGCACGGCCAGCAGGATGAGGGCAACCAGGATGGCCGGAAAGGAGAGCTGCAGATCGACCAGGCGCATGATGACGGCGTCGACCTTGCCGCCGAAGTAGGCCGCCAGCACGCCGATCGACATGCCGAGGGAGAGCGCGATGACCGTGCTCATGGCACCGACCCCCAGGCTCATACGCAGGCCGTAGACGATGGCCGAGAGCATGTCGCGGCCCTGCTGGTCGGTGCCCAGATGATAGGTCATGGCGCCCGCAAAGTCGGTGCTGCCCGGCGGCAGCATGCCGTCCATGATGTCGAGCTGCCTCAAATCGTAGGGGTTCTGCGGGGTGACGAAGTTGGCGAAGATCGCCAGCAACGCCAGGGTGACGGTGACCGCAAGGGCCAGGACAGCCACCGGGCTGGCCGCGAACTCGACGGCGAAGCGGGTCGCCGGCGCGCTGCGCCAGCCGGGTGGGCGCAGCGGTGCCCGGGTGACCGTGGCTTTCAGGGTGTCGGTCATGCGCGCACCTCCGAGAGCCGGACCCGCGGATCGAGCACGCAGTACAGCATGTCCACCGTGAAGTTGATGATGATGAACATGAAGACCGTCAGCATCAGGTAGGCGACGACCACCGGGCGGTCGAGCAGCTGGATGGAGTCGATCAGCAGCTTGCCCATGCCGGGCCAGGCGAAGACCGACTCGGTGACCACGGCGAAGGCGATCATGCTGCCGAGCTCCAGGCCCAGGATGGTGACCACCGGGATCATGATGTTCTTGGCGATGTGCACCAGCACGATACGGCGCTGCGACAGTCCCTTGGCGCGCGCGAACTTCACGTAGTCCTGCAGCGAGGCCTCGCGGGTGCCGGCGCGGGCCAGGCGGATCACCAGGGAGGTCTTGAAGAGGGCGAGGTTGATCGCCGGCAGCAGCATGTGCGAGAGGCCGTCGAGGGTGAGGAAGCTGACGGCGATGCCGAAGACCTGCACCGTGTCGCCGCGCCCGCCCGAGGGCAGCACCTTGAAGATCACCGCGAAGAGCAGGATCAGCATCATGCCCTGCCAGAAGTTCGGCAGGCTGAAGCCCATGATGGAGCCGGCCATGATCGACTTGCCGACGATGGAGTTGGGCTTAAGGCCGGCGATCATGCCCAGCGGCACGCCGAGGAAGACGGCGAAGAGCAGCGCCAGGAAGGCGAGCTCCAGGGTCGCCGGCAGCTTGGAGAGGATCAGGCTGAGGGCGTCCGTGGAATAGACGAAGCTGCGGCCGAGGTCGCCCTGCAGCGCGTTCTTCACGAAAATGAAGAACTGTTCCCACAGCGGCTTGTCGAGGCCGAGGCGGGCGATAGCGGCTTCCATCTCGGCCTGGTCGGAATCCGGGCTGATCATGATGTCGATCGGATTGCCGATCGCGTAGACGCCGACGAAGACCAGCACCGCCATGGCGGCGACCACGAAGAGGCTCTGGCCGAGACGGCGCAGCAGGTAGACGAGCATCGCTTATGCCCTGCCTCTGTGAGGGGGCCGTGAACCCCGGGTGTCCTGTCCGGGGCGCAGCACGCGGCTGCGCCCCGGCCGGATCATGTCGGCCTCAGCTGGCCGGCTTCACGCCCAGCGCCAGCGTGTACTGGTCGGCGCGCGGCACGTAGGTGATGCCCTTGCGGAAGGCCCAGGGCGTTACCTCGAAGTGCAGCGGCAGGATGGCGAAATCCTTCATCGCCAGCTGGCTGGCTTCCTGCAGGATCGCCTCACGCTGGTCGTCGTCGACCGTGGCCAGGGCCTTGTCGATCAGCGCGTCGAGCTCCGGGTTGGCATAGCGGCCGCGATTCGTGCCGCCATAGCCCTTGTCCTTGTTCGGCGTGGCGATGAGGGCACGCAGCGGCGAGGACATCTCGCCGGTGGCCGAGCCCCAGCCGGCCAGGTACATGGAGAACTCGTACTTGTTGCGCCGGGCGAAGAAGGTGCTGGCGGTGACCGCGTCGACCTGCGTATCGATCCCGATGCGGCTGAACATCTGGGCGACCGCCTGGGCCACCTGGGCATCGTTGATGTAGCGGTCGTTGGTCGCAGAAAGCGTGACCTTGAAGCCATCGGGA
>DAIQBR010000143.1:6459-8410 GCA_036781105.1 Kiloniellaceae bacterium | reverse complement strand
GCCAGCGCTGCCGGAAGAGTCGCAGCAGGCGCTCGCCGGCCCGCCCGCGCCGCCCGGAGAAGACGACGCCGGCGCTCCCTCGGCCTTGCTGATGGTGCGTGGCGAGGGCGAGGAGATCCGGGCCGCGACCGTTCTCAGCGAGTTCCTCGGCACGCCCTTCGTCCCGGCGCCGCCCACGCCGCCCGAGATCGACTCGCCGTCCCCCAAGAGCGGTGGCGCCTCGAGCTTTCGCGATTTCAATGCCAGCCTCCAGCCGCTGGAGATCAGCGCCCCGGTGAGCGGGGTTCTGGTGCCGGAGGCCAGCCGCGCCGCCGCCTACGATGACGATGCCTTCGTGCCGTCGCGGCCGATGCCGCGCAGCCTGGGCGCCGACCGCGCGGCCGACGACCTGTACCGCACACAGCCGGGCAGCCTGTCGGCGGACTTCGACGTCGGCACCGACAGCTTCACCTATGCCGACGACAGCTTCCGTGGCACCGCCCAGCCGGCCTACGCGGACGGCGCCCGCATCGGCGCCGGCGGCTACAGCGGCGGCGCGCTGCGGGTCTATCTCGGCGGCCTCGACAACGTCGCGGTGAACGGTATGTCCGGCGGCTGGTCGCGCGACATCACCCTGGCCGAGGCGGGCGAGGTCAGCGTCTCCTTCCGCTACCAGCTCACCCACAGCGGTCACCACGAGACCGACGAGTATGCCGAGGTGATGATGAGCGTCGACGGCGTGCCCTACGGCAGCGGCGCCAACGACTACATTCAGCGCATCACCGGCGACGGCGACGGCGGCCCGGACCTGACAACCGGCTGGCAGAGCTTCACCGTGGACCTCGGCGTGCTGGCGGCAGGTAATCACACGGTGACGATCGGCGGCTACGCCAACAAGAAGACCTTCAACGACGAGTTCGCCGAGGTGCTGGTCGACGATGTCACCATCAGCAACGGCGCCGCGCTGATCGTCGGCGCCGGCAGCGGAGTGCTGGCCAACGACGTCAATGCCAGCGGCCTGCCGGTCTCCGTCGCGCTGCTGTCCGCGCCTTCCGGCGGCAGCGTCAGCCTCGCCGCCAACGGCGGCTTCACCTATGCCCCGCAGTCGGACTTCCTCGGCGTCGACTCTTTCGACTACGTGCTCACCGACCGCCTGCTGAGCAGCAACAGCGCCCGCGTCAGCATCGAGGTCGGCAATGTCGTGAAGGGCGGCAGCGGCGCCGACGACCTTTCCGGCAGCGACCTGCGCGATGCGCTCTTCGGCTACGGCGGTGACGACACCTTGAGCGGCGGCGCCGCGGACGACCGGCTGACCGGCGGGCGCGGGGCCGACAGCCTCACCGGCGGCGGCGGCGCGGATATCTTCGCCTACGCCGCCGGCGACGGCGGTTCGGTCCTTGCGGCCGCCGACGTGATCGCCGACTTCGACGACGGCAGCGATCTCATCGGCTTGAGCGGCAGTCTCTCGGGCCTCACAGTCGGCGGCGGCGGAATCACCGTGACCGACAACGGCGGCGACGCGGTCATCACCGTGGTGAGCAGCGGCGAGATACTCACCGTCGTCACCGGCGCCTTCGGCCTCATCGACGACAACGATTTCACCGCTGTCTGACGACCGGCCCCGCTTCAGGCTCGCTGGGTGTTGGGGTGCTCAGGAAGGGCTGCATGAAGGCCTCGTCGGAGTAGGGCTGGGGCGCTTCGCGCAGGCGGCGGCGGGCGCGCAGCATCCAGCCGAACAGCGCGGCGCAGGAACCGGCGAAGAGGATGATGAAGGTGCCATTCATCGGGTCGCCGCCGCTGGCCACGGTGTAGATGCCGAAGGCGAAGAACGCCAGCGCGAGAAGGAAGAGGAACCAGGTCCGCAAGAGGCCCTGGTTGCGGGCCTGACTCTCGTAGGCGTCGCGCAGAGTGAGTTTCTCGTCCGTCCGCGGCATCCCGCGGGTCAGGAGGCGCACGAAGATCCAGTAGACGG
>DAIQBR010000143.1:698-6423 GCA_036781105.1 Kiloniellaceae bacterium | reverse complement strand
ACAACCAGCAGCAGGGGGACGAGAAGCGCCCAGTGGCCGGCTGCGCCTGCCAACAGGCCGAGCGGAATGACGCCGATGTAGAACAGGGTGACGAAGGTACGCAGCACGCGGTAGCGCGCTGCCGACGGCACCACGTAGCCTTTCCGCAGCCTGCCCCAGGGATAGAAGGCCATGCGGCCGTCCGCTGTCTGTTTGAACGCGCTGCTGGCGATCACGCCGAAGTATCCCATGTTTAGAACTCCACTGCTGATATCAGTTTTGGGCAGTCGGCGCCGCGGTCGACTTGACCCGCTGTTGTACGCCCAGCAGCCACCAGAACCAGGCCGGCCAGGCGCCAGATCAGATCGGCGTCGGTCTTCCAGGCGATCCCGGTGGCGATCACGAGGGGAAGCTCGATCAATGTCGAAATGCCGTTGTACTGGTGGATCGCCTCTTCCTGGGCTTCGTCGGCGACCTCGTAGCCGGGGCCGAAGGTGGACCAGGGGAAGTAGACCTTCTTGCCGTCCGGTGCCGTCTTGAAGCTGAGTGCCATCCAGGCCATGGGCGCTACTTCCCTGCGCGCCGCTTCACGCGGCGGCGGATGAGCGCGATGCGCCCGAGGAAGATCACGCCGAAGAGGGACATGGCAGTGCAGCTCAGGGCCACGAGCGATGGCCCGGCCTTCACCAGCAGGAGAAGGCCGAGTGCCGTGAAGAGCACCATCACCAGCAGCAGAGACCAGAGCGCGAAGCCGTTGAAGCTCACCGCGAAGCTTTCCGTGTTGTCCGGCACGACAAAGGGGTCGCCGACCGGCTCCAGGCTCCAGGACCGGACATGGAAATGAAAGACGATGAGCTGCAGGGCGATGGCCGCGAGGCCGGCGGCCTTCCACAGCGGCAAGGCGTGCAGCTTCCACAACAGGCCGTTCGCGACAATCGTGACGAAGCCCAACAAGAGATAGACCTTCACCGCCCGGTGGATGCGCGCCATCTCGCGCGGACCGGGTACGCGGTAGCCACGCCCGAACTTGCCCCAGGGATAGAAGGCGAGATCGCCCGAGGCGGTCCGCTGGAAGCTCACACTTGCGGGCGAATCCAGGAATTTCATGGTCATTGCTCCGCCACCTTGTTGTGGCGGTGGAGTGTAACAACCGGAGGTTTAAGCAATCCTTGCCGAGCCTGGGCCCGGGCGGCTGTCAGCCTGCCTTGCGGATCTCCGCCAGCGCGCGCTTCTGCTTGCCCTCCGCGTCGAAGTTCGCCGGGTCGAGCCAGGCCTGGAAGGCGGTCCTGGCCTGGGGCCATTCGCTGTCGAGGATCGAGAACCAGGCGGTGTCGCGGTTGCGGCCTTTGACGATGGTTGCCTGGCGGAAGACGCCCTCGAAGGAGAAGCCGAGGCGCTCGGCGGCGCGGCAGGAAGCCTTGTTGAGGGCGTTGCACTTCCACTCGTAGCGCCGATAGCCGAGTTCGTCGAAGGCCCGCGCCATCATCAGATACATCGCCTCGGTCGCCGCTGCGCTGCCCTGCAGGGCGGCCGACCTCGATGACGCCCATCTTGGGATCGATGCGCAGGTAGCTGGCGACGCCCAGTGCTTTGCCGCTGTCCCGCGAGACGAGGGCGTGGAACAGCGGGTCGGCGCCGCGGCAGATCGCCTCCATCCAGGCGCGGTAGTCCTCCAGGCGCTCGAAGGGGCCGTAGGGCAGGTAGGTCCAGTTGCGTCCTTCGCTGTCGGCGGCGTGGGCCGCGGGATCGAGCGACTCGACGCGGACCAGGCGGCCCTCCATCGCGCTGCGCGGCGGCAGCGGCCGCGGCGTCCAGTCGGCGACGGGCAGGCCGACGGGCTGGCCCAGGTGGTTCTTTTCGGAGTTCATAGCGGTCTCGGCGCCGGGATGGGACAGGAGCAGTTGCGGCAGGGTCCCGTCATGCCGGTCGGCGGCGGGCCCGGCAAGGTCCATATCGGAGATTCACGGGAGTCCAGTTTGCCGCGGGCGCGCGGCGGTCAGCCGGCGTGGGCGAGGGCGGGGGGCTCTTCGACAAAGGCGCTCAGCGGGGCATCGAGGGTCCAGGTCAGGCCCTCGGCGCCGTAGTCGATATCGACCTTGCCGCCGAAGGTCCAGGCGGCGTGGCGCTCCATGATCTGCGAGCCGAAGCCCTTGCGCTCCGGTGGCGTGGCGGGCGGGCCGCCGCGCTCGCGCCAGGTGAGGACCAGGCGCGGGGAGCCGCTCTCCTTGTCGCGGATATCCCAGGAGATCCGGATGCGCCCCTCGGGCACCGAGAGGGCGCCGTATTTCACCGCGTTGGTCGACAGCTCGTGCAGCACCAGCCCGAGGTTCTGCACCGCCTCCGACTTCAGCTGGAAGTCCTCGCCGCTGAGGTCCAAACGGTCACCGGACTCGATGAAGGAGGAAAGCTGCGAGTCGATCAGTTTGCGGATCGGCACGCCCATCCATTCCTTGGACGCCAGCAGGTCGGTCGACTTGCCGAGCCCGGCGATGCGCTGGGAAATCGCCGTCTGGAAATCCTCGACGGTTTCGCTGCCGCGCGAGGTCTGGTGGATCATCGCCTGCAGCACGGCCAGCAGGTTCTTCGTGCGGTGCGCCATCTCGCGCAGCATGAGGTGCATCCTGTCTTCCGCCTGGCCGCGGTCGAAGGAGGCCACGGAGAGCGCCTCGGCAACGCTTTCGAGGTCGCGGATCTGGGTCGGACGCGGGGCGACGACCTCGCCGCGCCCGACCTCCTCGGCCATCTCGGCGATGCCGCGGATGGCGAGGCGCAGCTGCCGGGCCAGGAAGATCGCCGCGGCCAGCGCGATGGCGAGCAGCGCCGTGCCGCCGAAGATCAGGAACCGCCAGGTGGTCAGGATCGAGGCCTGGGCGGTGGCGACCGGCCCCCAGACGATGGCGGTCCAGTCCCAGCCGAGCAGGCGCGCATAGCCGACCATGTTGTCGTCGGCGCCGAGCACGTCATAGACCACGCCGCTGATCCGGGTGAACTTCGGCAGCAGGGTCTGGTCGAAGGGGTTCGCGCGGGAGATGCCCGGGGCGTCGGTGGCGGCGACGACGAAGCCCGCGCTGTCCAGCACCGCCGCGGACCAGCCCTGCGGCAGCCCGTCCTTGCTCATCAGCGTGGCAAGTTCGTCGGCGTTCTTGGTGAGGATCAGGGCGGCGCCCTTGTCGGAGAGTTCCTTGGGCAACGGCAGCAGCACGTTGAACACCCAGCGTCCGCTGGTCATGCCGAGGAAGACGTCGGAGACTCCGATGCGCCCGGACTCCAGGACCGACTGAAGCGCCGCCAGGTTCGATGTCCTGCCCAGGTCCGTGCCGTAGGGGACCCGGGTGTTCAGCAGCTGCCGGCCTTCCGCGTCGACCAGAATGACGAAGAGCGAGCCGGCGCGCAGCGCCGCCTGCGACCGGTTGTGGAAGGCTTCCAGGTCGCCGGCGCTGAGTTCCGGCGAGGTCGCCAGCAGCTTCAGCGTGGTCGACATCTCCTGCAGGGTGCGATTGATCCCTGTGGCCAGGGTCTGCGCCTCGCGTTCGGTGCGGCTTTCCAGGGCGGCGCGCTCGTTCACCTGCAGCTGCGCCAGCAGCAGGGCGACGAAGGCGAGCATGGGCAGCGCGATGGCGCAGACCATGGCGACCAGGAAAAATCCGATGGAGGCTTTCGGCAAACCGAACATCACCTTGGATGAAAAGCGGTTAGCGGTCGTTGTTTCGTCGGCGGTTGAGGTCGTCACGGCTTTCGACACGGGTAGCGTGTTGTCGTGGTGTCCTAAGATTAGAGTTCTTCCAAAGGAAAAGCACTCCGAATAATTGAGGTGCGGGACGAAACCTGGCCGCCATCCCACTGACCTATAATACACATTTCTATTCTGTCAAATGCGTGTCGCGGCTCCGGGGCGGGTGTGCCGGGCCTTGCGGGACCGCCGGGCGGGGCCTATTGTCGACCCGTCTCAACGGGGTGCCCGAACGGCCGCAGCGGCCAGGGCTGAGAGACCGGGACGGCGCCAGCCGTCGACCGGACAACCCGAAGAACCTGACCCGGGTAATGCCGGCGGAGGGATTTGAGCGACCGGCCCGTCCAAGCCTCCCGTTCCTCAAAGCCAGCCGCCCCATAATCTCTATGGAGCGAAGAATGCGCTTTCCGATTTCACTCATCGCCGCCGCCGCTGCGCTGCTGACCGCTTCCCCCGCGCTGGCCGCGGAGAGGACCCTCACGGTCTACACCTACGACTCCTTCACCTCGGACTGGGGTCCGGGTCCGGCGATCAAGGAGGCCTTCGAGAAGGACTGCGGCTGCACGCTGGAGTACGTCGCGCTGGACTCCTCGATCGGCGTGCTCAGCCGCCTGCGCCTGGAGGGCGAGAGCAACAAGGCCGACGTCGTTCTCGGCCTCGATCTCAACGTCATGGCCGAGGCGAAGGACAGCGGCCTCTTCGCCCAACACGGCCTGACGCCCGACAACCTGGCACTGCCGGTCGCCTGGGATGACGAGGTCTTCCTGCCCTTCGACTACGGCTACTTCGCCTTCGTCTACGACACCGAAGCGCTGGAGAACCCGCCGCGCAGCCTGAAGGAACTGGTCGAGGCGCCCGATGACCTGAAGATCATCCTGGAGGATCCCCGCACCTCGACGCCGGGCCTCGGCTTCCTGCTCTGGGTGCGCGCGGTCTACGGCGACGACGCGCCCGAAGCCTGGAAGAAGCTCGCGCGCAAGACGGTGACCACCACCAAGGGCTGGAGCGAGGCCTACGGGCTGTTCCTGGAAGGCGAGGCGCCGCTGGTGCTGAGCTACACCACCTCGCCGGCCTATCACATGATCGCCGAGGACGTGACGCGCTACCAGGCGGCCAACTTCGCCGAGGGTCACTACATGCAGGTCGAGGTCGCGGCGATGACGAAGTCGAGCGACGACCCGGAACTGGCGCGCCGGTTCCTGAGCTTCATGCTGAGCCCCGGCTTCCAGGACAACATCCCGACGGCGCAGTGGATGTATCCCGCCATCGACCTGCCGGGCGGCCTGCCGGCGGCCTACGACAAGCTGGTCGATCCCTCCCGGCCGCTGCTCATCCCGCCGCAGGACGTGGCGGCGCAGCGCAAGGCCTGGGTCGACGAATGGCTGCAGGCGGTCAGTCAGTAGCCGGCCGGCCCCCCGGATGACCTGGCCGTGGTGGCTGCCGGCCGCCCTCGCGCTCGCCCTGGTGGGGCTCGTGGTGGGCGGCGCACTGCTGGCGCTGGGGCTGGCCGCGCCCGGCTTCGCACTGGCCGACCACCTCGGTGACGCCTACCTCTGGCGCGTGGTCTGGTTCACCCTGCTGCAGGCCACGCTGTCGACGCTGATCTCCGTTGCCCTGGCGATCCCCGTCGCGCGCGCCCTGGCGCGGCGCCGCTTTCCCGGCCGCGGTCTGCTGCTGCGCCTGTTCAGCCTGTCCCTGGTGATCCCGGTCATCGTCGCCATCTTCGGCATCGTCGCGGTGCACGGGCGCACCGGCTGGGTGAACGATGCCCTGGCGCTGCTCGGGCTCGGCCGGGTGCACTACCTCTACGGACTTGCCGGCATCCTCATCGGCCACGCCTTCTTCAACATGCCCTTCGTCGCGCGCATCCTGCTGCAGGCGGTCGAGGCGGTGCCGCCGGAGAGCTGGCGCGTCGCCAGCCAGTTCGGCCTGCGCGCACGCGATCTGTTCCGCCTCATCGAATGGCCGGCCATGCGCGCGGTGCTGCCGGGCGTCGCCGGCCTCGTTTTCATGCTC
>DAIQBR010000143.1:0-628 GCA_036781105.1 Kiloniellaceae bacterium | reverse complement strand
CCTGGAGGTCGCGGTCTACCAGGCCCTGCGCTTCGACTTCGACCTCGGCCGCGCGGTGACCCTGGCGCTGGTGCAGCTCATCCTTTGCGGCGCCATCGTGCTGGCGGTGCTGCGCCTCGCCGTGCCGGACAGCACCACGCTCACCGAGGGCCGCGTCTACGACCGGCCCGACCGCGGCGGCGCGCTGGGCCTTGCCGGCGACGTCGCCGTGCTCGCGCTCACCCTGGCATTGGTGGTGCTGCCGCTGATCGCCGTCGCCGTGGCCGGGGTCAACCAGACCACGCTGGAAGTGCTCGGCCGACCCGCGCTGTGGCGCGCCGTCGGCCAGTCGCTGGTCATCGCCCTGTCGTCGGGCACGCTCGCGCTGCTGCTGGGCGGCGGCATCCTGCTCACCGGCCGCAGCCTGCGCCATCGCCTGGGGCGTCCCGCCGCCGCGGCGCGGCTCGAGCTTTCCGCTTCCCTGATCCTCGTGGTGCCGCCCTTCGTGCTGGCGACGGGACTCTTCGTGCTGCTGCGCCAGGTCGCCGACGTCTTCGCCCTCGGCATGCCGCTGGTGATCCTGGTGAACGCGCTCATGGCGCTGCCCTTCGTGGTGCGCTTCCTCGGCGGGCCCATGACGGAAGAGGCG
>DAIQBR010000142.1:5509-8499 GCA_036781105.1 Kiloniellaceae bacterium | reverse complement strand
GCAGCCTGACAGCACCCGGCGGGCAAAACTGTGACAGTTGTCACACTTTGGGGGCGGATCGGTTGGGGGGCCGGATCGGCGGCGGCAGGGCGCTTTAGGGAGGGGCGGGCCGACTACGCGGTCCCTTGCTGTCCCGGAGCGGCGAGCTTCACGACCCTGTCGCCGACGGCGATGCGACCGTCGCCTAGAAACAAATCCGGGCCGAAGGAAATCGCCTCAGGCGGTCCCTCGACCCGGTCAATCTGCTCAAGCTATCTGATGCAGACCGGATCTGCATGGCTTGACGGAACCACTTTTAGATTCCGTCAAACCACGGCCCGCGCTAGGCGGCGACTTTGACCGTCGCGTTGGTGTGCGCGACCGACTCGCCACTGGCCGCCTTGGGCGGGTTCGGCAGCAGGCGGGACATGTTGGTCTCCACCCACTTCGTCGCCACCTTCACCGCTTCGTCGGCGCCGGGCTTGTTCTTGAAGACGCTGATGCTGGCCATCGTGTCGTCTCCGGTCTGCACCGCGTAGTACTCCTGAAATCCAGCGATCTTGCTGATGATCGGGAGGAACTCGTCGCGCACCTTGGTCGCGACTTCGCTGGTATTCTTCACGCCGTCATAGAGTCTGATTGCAACGTACATGGTTGGCTCCTATTGCGGTTCAATTGTGCGCCAAGCATCGAAAATCTGCGCGTCGATCACGACCCTCTGGGGTGGTCGCTTGCCATCTTGGGCGGCTGCCCGGCAGCAGCAGTGATTTGCTGTCCATACACAGGTGATGCACAATTCAGCGATTACAACAGAAGTTATTGTTTTTATTTTGATCAATAAATAAAAAGTGACGCCCTCATTTCGGTTGACGCGCATTCAACTTAGAATGATTAAATAATGGTCATCTTTTTTATTCGAGTTAGCCAGGAAAAGACTTGACAGCGGAGCCCGGCGCGAGATGCACACGGCAGCGACGGCTTCACGGAGCGTCCGCCGGCACCGGTCAGGCGAGTTTCACCACCTTGTCGCCGACGGCGATCTCACCGTCCTGCACCACGCGGGCGTAGATGCCCCTGAGGCGGTAACGCTTGCCCTCGCGCGAGTTCACGAAGGCGCAGGCTTCGCGGCCGTAGCGCTCGGCGAAGGTGCTGCAGCCGTTGTGCGGCTCGGCGGTGATCTCGATGACGGCGGAGCCGATGGCGAGACGCTGGCCCGGCGGCAGGTTCTCCGGCCTCAGGTCCATGTCGATGAAGAGGTTGTCGCCGACGGGGGCCCAGTTCGCGCGCTCCACCGCGATGAGGCCGATGCAGCGCGCCGACATGATGCAGACCTGCACGTCGGGATGCGGCCGGCCGTCCTCGGTGGTGCGCCAGCAGCCCTTCGCCCAGTGATCGCCCGCGAGGCCGCCGGCGGCGGAGACGGCGACGCTGTCGGGCTCAAGGCGCTGGCCGTGGTCGGGGCGCACGACGATGCCCTCAAGGGTGCCCGCGTCCTTCGGCGCCGCGAGGATGTCGGGCAGCCCGGCGAGGAGTTCGGGTTTGGTGAGATGGCGGGGCATGGGTCGGTATTTCCCTTTCGAGTCACGGCGCCAGTGTAGCGGCCTCCGCGCGCCGCGTCCTCCCTCGCCGCCCCTGACCGACACACATCCGTGAGCGCGACCGCTCAGGCCTTGCCCACCACTCCAGACTGAGCGTGCCGAGAAGAATGTATTTCATGGCAACCTCTCGCGTTGATCACACCGTCGAAAGGCCAAGCGCCATGCGTCTGGGGGGTGAGGGGGAAACACTAGGGACGACAGCAGAGCACGCTTCGGCGTATCCGGACGCCACATAGTCAACTGGAAATCGTTCATGTATAAGGTGCTCTGGCGCACGGTTGCCAGAGGTATTACACGCCGCAGAACGAAATCTAGCTGACCCACAATTAGAAAAGGCAGTGCCCGCGGTGTGAAGCCTCGGCAGGGCCGTAGTAGAATGGAACACGAAGTCGACCTTGAATCTGAGACCCATAGCGGCGATCAACCGCGTAGTTACCGAATTCGGAGGGGACGGCGTAGATATCCGACCTGGGATCAGGTTGAAGAGTGGCGCCATCGGTGGACAGCCGAGAAAGTCACCATTGTCCTCGCACTCCTAGGGCAAGGGGCATCATGGGAGGAGATCGGAACAGCTACGGGGTTCGGAACACTCCCAATCAAAAGCACAAACTATCAGGTGGCTGATCTTCGGGGGCTGGATCTGGCGTTGTTGCCGCCAGGCGAGCGAAAGATAGAGTTTTCAGTCGAGCAATTTGCAAAGGGGCTAGATATGTCCTTTGCGCGCCTGGAAGGGGCTCGGCTGACCGGCCTCAACCTCAGCTATGCAAATTTGGCCAGGGCACGGCTTCAAAAAGCTACTCTGCGGCGGGTCAACTTCACCAGTGCCAATCTCAATAAAGCGCATCTGGAAGACGCCGATTTGCGGGATGCAATACTGGAAAAGGCTCACCTGGGGCACATCAGATATACAGAAGATGGCTTCTGGTGGCGCGGTACCGTACTGATGGAAGCGCGCATGGAAAACGCATTGTACGTTGATCCTCTCTTGGAGAGGTGCGCAAAGGACCAGTATTATCTGTATGTGCTAAAATACCGAAATAGCGCGAATCCCGTATTCCGCCTTTTCTTTTTTCTGTGGTGGCTACTCTGCAACTATGGAAAAAGCCCTATAATTTGGGCGTCGTGGTCGGTGTTTTTCGCGGTTGGCTTTGCCGCGGTGTACTACTTCTTTCTTGGGGAACGCGCCTTTGAGGTCAGCGACCTTGGCTGGAGATTCTCCACGATGCTCTATTATAGCGTCGTAACCTTCACGACTCTGGGGTTTGGGGATGTAACGCCAAGAACACAAGAAGCTGCATGGTGGATAATGCTGGAAGTGATAATGGGCTATGTCATGCTAGGCGGCTTGATCTCCATATTTGCTACAAAGCTTGCGAGAAGGAGTTAGCTTCACGTAGCTGCATAAAAAAAACG
>DAIQBR010000142.1:3037-5471 GCA_036781105.1 Kiloniellaceae bacterium | reverse complement strand
GGTGTGAGGCGCAACGCTTACGCCGAAACCCCCTCCACGTACCAGTTCATGCCGAGGAGGTCGTTGTCGGGGATGGTCTGGCCCGCCGCGATCTTCTCGTTGCCGGACTGGTCGTTGATCGGGCCGGCGAAGGGGTGGAGGGAGCCGTCGATGATGCCCTTGCGCACCGCTTCGGCCGCGGCGACGGCCTCGGCGGGGAGCTTGGGGTTGTAGGGCGACATCTCGACCATGCCTTCCTTGAAGCCCTGCCACACGGCGCCGGACTTCCAGGTGCCGTCCAGCACTTCCTGGGTGCGCTTCACGTAGTAGGGCCCCCAGACGTCGAGGATGGCGGTGGCGTGCCAGTCGGGCGCGAAGTTCACCATGTCGGAGGCCTGGCCGAAGCACCAGACGCCGCGGCTGGCGGCGGTCTGCACCGGCGCCGGGCTATCGGTGTGCTGGGTGATGATGTCGCAGCCCTGGTCGATGAGGGCCTTGGTCGCGTCGGCCTCCTTGCCCGGGTCGTACCAGGAGTTCACCCAGACCACCTTGATCTCGGCGTCGGGGCGCACCTTGCGGGCGGCGAGGATGAAAGCGTTGATGCCGCGCACCACCTCGGGGATCGGGAAGGAGGCGATGTAGCCGAACTTGCCGGTCTTGGAGACGTGGCCGGCGATGGTGCCGATGACGGCGCGGCCCTCGTAGAACCTGGCACTATAGATCGCCAGGTTGTCGAGGGTCTGGATGCCGGTCGCATGCTCGAACTTCACGTCGGGGAACTGCTTGGCCACCTTCACCGTGGGGTCCATGTAGCCGAAGGAGGTGGTGAAGATCAGCTTGTGGCCGGAGGAGGCGAACTGGCGGATGACGCGCTCGGCATCGGGCCCGTCGTCGGGGACGTTCTCCACGTAGGAGGTCTTCACCGCGTCGCCGAACTTCTCCTCGATGGCGCGGCGGCCGAGGTCGTGGCCGTGGGTCCAGCCGAAGTCGCCGATGGGGCCGACGTAGAGGAAACCGACCTTCAGGGGATCGGCGCCAAAAGCCGCCTGGCTGCCGAGCGCCCCACCGAGGGAGAGCGCGCCCGCGGCGGCGGTGCTGCCGGCCAGGAAACGGCGGCGCGAGAGATCCTTGAACATGAGAAAAGCCTCCTTGCTTTGCGTGTCGTTGGACTTGTTCTTGGTTGCCTAAGTAGATGGCCTAAACGGCTTGCCAAGGCAAGCCGGGGCGTTGAGCCGCCCCTTCCAGGGCCCGGCGGCGATGATCGTCAGGACGAGAATGGTCGCGAGATAGGGCAGCATGGACATGACCTGGGCCGGCACGCCGAGGCCGCCGGCGCTCTGGCTGTAGAGCTGGGCGATGGTGACGCCGCCGAAGAGGTAGGCGCCGGCGAGAAGCCGCCAGGGCCGCCAGGAGGCGAAGACCACCAGGGCCAGCGCGATCCAGCCGCGCCCCGCCGTCATGCCCTCGGTCCACAAGGGCGTGTAGGAGAGCGAGAGGAAGGCGCCGCCGAGCCCCGCCATGGCGCCGCCGAAAAGCACCGCCTTGTAGCGCACGGCGATGACGTCGTAGCCGATGGAATGGGCCGAGACGTCGGACTCGCCGACGGCGCGCAGCACCATGCCGCCGCGCGTCGCCTTGAGGAACCAGGCGACGGCGACGACCGCGGCGACGGAGAGATAGATCAGCAGGTCGTGGCCGAAGATGAGCGGGCCGACCAGCGGCAGGTCGCTGAGGCCCGGGATGGCGAGCTTGGGCAGCGGCGGAACGGGGATGCCGACGAAGCCGGCACCGATGAGCGACGACAGGCCGAGGCCGAAGATGGTGAGCGCCAGGCCGGTGGCCACCTGGTTGGCGGCCAACGTGAGGGTCAGCACGCCGAAGATGAAGGCCATGGCCATGCCGGCGGCGATGCCGGCGAGAATGCCGAGGGTGGAGTAGCCGGTGGTGGCGGTGACGGCGAAGGCGCAGACGGCGCCGAGGATCATCATGCCCTCGACGCCGAGGTTGAGGACGCCGGACTTCTCCACCACCAGCTCGCCCAGGGCGGCGAAGAGCAGCGGCGTGGCGGCGCTGATGACGGTCAACAGGACGGAGGCGACGATCTCGGGGCTCATGCGCGCTACTCCGCCGCTTGGGGTTGGGCGGTCGATACGGGTGCGCGCCAGCGCAGGCGGTAGCGCACCAGGAAGTCGGAGGCCAAGAGGAAGAACAGCAGCAGGCCCTGGAACACGCCGGTCACCGCCTGGGGCAGGCCGACCTCGACCTGGGCCGCCTCGCCGCCGATGTAGCTGAGCGCCATCAAGAGGCCGGAGAGGATGATGCCCAGCGGGTGCAGGCGGCCGAGGAAGGCGACGATGATGGCGGTGAAGCCGTAGCCCGGCGAGATCGTCGGCACCAGCCGGCCGATCGGCCCGGCGACCTCGCCCAGCCCGGCGAGGCCCGCCAGCGCGCCGCC
>DAIQBR010000142.1:0-3027 GCA_036781105.1 Kiloniellaceae bacterium | reverse complement strand
AAGGCCCGTAGAACTAGGGCGACCTCGAAGAGGCCGGCAAGCCCGGCGAGCCCGCCGCTGAGCAGCAGGCAGAACCACACGATGCGCGGCCCGGAGAAACCGGCGTAGCGCGCGGCGTGGGGCGCCTGGCCCAGCACGCGGACCTGAAAGCCGATGATGGTGTAGGTCATCATCACCCAGCCGGCGACGGCGATGGCCAGCGCCACCAGGGAGCCCAGGTGCAGGCGCGTGCCCGACATGACAATGGGCAAGAGCGCCGCGTCGCCGAAGGTGCGCGAGCGCGGGAAGTTGAAGCCCATGGGATCCTTCAAGGGCCCGTAGACCAGCGTGGAGAGAAACAGCGTCGCCACGTAGGTCAGCATCAGCGAGGTGAGGATTTCGTTCACCCCGAAGCGCGTCTTCAGGAAGGCCGGGATGGCCGCGTAGGCCGCGCCGCCGGCGATGCCGGCGAGACACATCAAGGGAAGCGTTATGAAGGACTCCTCGCCCCAGAAGGCGAGCGCGACGCAGCCGCCGGCGACGGCGCCCATGGTGAGCTGCCCCTCGGCGCCGATGTTCCACACGTTGGCGCGGAAACCGACGGCGAGGCCGACGCCGATGAGGATGAGCGGCGCGCCCTTCACGAAAAGCTCGCTCCAGCCGTAGAGCGTCAGCAGCGGCGAGATGAAGAAGTGATAGAGCGACAGGAAGGGGTCGTAGCCCATGGCGAGGAAGATGAGGAAGCCGGCAACCACGGTGAGCGCCACGGCGAGCAGCGGCGTGGAATAGAGCAGGCTGCGCGGGATCTCGCGCCGCTGTTCGATCTTGAAACCCTGGGGCTTAAGCGACATGCGCGGCGCCCTCCTGTTCGGCCCGGGCGGCGACCTCGTCGGGCGAGAGGCCGTGCACGCCGCCCATCAGCAGGCCGATCTCCTCCACCGAGGCCTCGCGGGTCACCATGGCGCTGGAGAGCACGCCGACGTTGATGACGGCGAGGCGGTCGGTGATGGCGAGCAGCTCGTCGAGGTCCTGGGAGACCACGACGACGGCGACGCCCTCGGATGCCAGGTCGGCGAGGGCCTGGTGGATGGTGGCGGCGGCGCCGGCATCGACGCCCCAGGTCGGCTGCGAGACCACCAGCACCGTCGGCTCCTGCAGGATCTCGCGGCCGACGATGAACTTCTGCAGGTTGCCGCCGGAAAGGCTGCCGGCGGAAACCCCGGTGCCCGGCGTGCGCACGTCGAAGGCCTTCACGATCTCGCCGGCGAAGTCCGCCGCCGCGCCGGCGCGGATGAAGAGCGAGGACAGCAGCTTCTTGCGGTGATGGGCCGAGAGCACGGTGTTCTCCACCAGGGTCATGCCGGGCACGGCGCCGTGGCCGTTGCGCTCCTCCGGCACCGCGCAGAGACCGAAGCGGCGGCGCTGGCCGGCGTCGCGGCGGCCCACCGCCTGCCCGTCGAGGCGAACGGCAGAGGGATGGTCGGAGAGGCGCTCGCCCGACAGCGCGAGGAGCAGTTCGTTCTGGCCGTTGCCGGCGACCCCGGCGATGCCGAAGACCTCGCCGGCATGCACGGCGAAGGAGACGTTCTTCAGGTCGGTGCCGTGCACCTCCTCCGAGGCGAGCGAGAGGCCTTCCACTTCCAGGCGCGGCTTGCCGCGTTCGCCGGCGCCGCGCCGGGTCACCGTCTTCAGCTCGGCGCCGATCATCATCTGCGCCATGGACTTCGCGGTTTCGGCGGCGGGATCGCAGGTGTCGACCACCTTGCCGCCGCGCAGGATGGTGGCGGTGTGGCAGAGCGCCTTGATCTCGTCCAGCTTGTGGGAGATGTAGAGAATGGAAACGCCTTCGGAGGCGAGCTGGCGCAGGGTCTCGAAGAGGCGCTCGACCTCCTGCGGCGTCAGCACCGAGGTCGGCTCGTCCATGATCAGCAGCTTGGGGTTCTGCAAGAGGCAGCGCACGATCTCAATGCGCTGGCGCTCGCCGACGGAGAGGGTGTAGACGTCGCGCTCCGGGTCGAGCGGCAGGCCGTAGGCCTGGGAGACCTCGCGCACGCGCCGCGCCAGGGCCGCCATGTCCTGCCGCTCGTCCATGCCGAGGGCGATGTTCTCCAAGACCGACATGCCTTCGAAGAGCGAGAAGTGCTGGAACACCATGCCGATGCCCAGCGCGCGGGCGGCATGCGGATCGGCGACCCGCACTTCGGTGCCGTCCCAGAAGATCGACCCTTCGTCGGGATGCAGCACGCCGTAGATCATCTTCACCAGGGTCGACTTGCCGGCGCCGTTCTCGCCCAAGAGGGCGTGGATCTCGCCGGGCATGACGGCGAAGTCGACATGGTCGTTGGCGAGGACACCGGGAAAGCGCTTGGTAATGCCCTTTACTTCGAGCCGTGCTGCCGTCATGCCACGGCCTCCTTCCGTTGGGCGGCTTCCGCGCGCAGGCGCTCGATGGTCATCAGGACGCGCTCGGGCGTCGCCGGGGCGTCGAGGCGCGGGCAGATCCGGTGGTCGGCGACAGCGGCGACGGCGTCGGAGAGCGCCTGCAGCACGGAGATCGCCAGCATGAGCGGCGGCTCGCCCACCGCCTTGGAGCGGTAGATGGTCTCCTCGCGGTTGGGGCTGTCCTCGACCAGGGCGACGTTGAAGATCCTGGGACGATCACCGCAGGCGGGGATCTTGTAGGTCGAGGGCGCGTGGGTGCGCAGCACGCCCTTGTCGTCCCACCACAACTCCTCGCTGGTGAGCCAGCCGGCGCCCTGCACGAAGCCGCCCTCGATCTGGCCGATGTCGAGGGCCGGGTTCAGCGAGGATCCCACGTCGTCCAGGATATCGGCGCGCAGGATGCGGTATTCACCGGTGAGGGTGTCGACGATGACTTCGGTCGCGGCGGCGCCGTAGGAGAAGTAGTAGAAGGGCCGCCCCTTCCCCGCCGCGCGGTCCCAGTGGATCTTCGGTGTCTTGTAGAAGCCGGTGGATGACAGCGAGACGCGCGCCAGGTAGGCGGCGTTCACGAAGTCGGCGAAGGCGATCTCCTGGTTGCCGACGCGC
>DAIQBR010000141.1:0-8537 GCA_036781105.1 Kiloniellaceae bacterium | reverse complement strand
AGTGCCGCCAGTGCGAGTACTGCCTCAATCCCAAGACCAACCTCTGCCAGGCGATCCGCACCACCCAGGGCAAGGGCCTGATGCCCGACGGCACCAGCCGCTTTTCCATGGGCGGCAAGCCGATCCTGCACTACATGGGCTGCTCGACCTTCGCCAACTACACGGTGCTGCCGGAGATCGCCCTGGCCAAGGTGCGCGAGGACGCCCCCTTCGACAAGATCTGCTACATCGGCTGCGGGGTGACCACGGGGGTCGGCGCGGTGGTGAACACCGCCAAGGTGGAGCCGGGCTCCAACGTGGTGGTCTTCGGCCTCGGCGGCATCGGGCTCAACGTCATCCAGGGCGCCCGCCTGGTGGGCGCCGACAAGATCATCGGCGTCGACCTGAACCCGGCCAGGAAGAAGCTGGGCGAGAAGTTCGGCATGACCCACTTCGTCAATCCCAAGGACGTGGATGGCGACATCGTCGCCCACCTGGTGGAACTGACCGGCGGCGGGGCGGACTACTCCTTCGAGTGCATCGGCAACGTGAAGACCATGCGCCAGGCCCTGGAGTGCTGCCACAAGGGCTGGGGCGTCTCGGTCATCATCGGCGTGGCCGGGGCCGGCCAGGAGATCGCCACC
Organism: Kiloniellaceae bacterium; assembly: GCA_036781105.1. Lineage (GTDB taxonomy): Bacteria > Pseudomonadota > Alphaproteobacteria > Kiloniellales > Kiloniellaceae > Pelagibius. The sequence continues at coordinate 7,914 of DAIQBR010000141.1, read as the reverse complement.
CGGCCCTTCCAGCTGGTCACCGGCCGGGTCTGGAAGGGCACCGCCTTCGGCGGCGCGCGCGGGCGCACCGACGTGCCGCAGATCGTCGACTGGTACATGGAGGGCAAGATCAACATCGACGATCTGATTACCCACACCCTCAAGCTCGACGACATCAACAAGGGCTTCGACCTCATGCACGAGGGCAAGTCCATCCGATCCGTCGTGGTGTATTGAACCAGGGGGCTACTGAACGGGGCCATTGGGAAGGGATCCTGCGGCAGCGCCAGGGAGCCGTCTGCCGGCCGCAGGACAGTTAGTTCTCCGCGACGCTCGGGGGAGGGGCTGCGGACAGGAATGGATGATCAGCATGCCAGAGGTCGTGAGCCCCGTCGGACAGGATCCGGTCCGTACGACACAGGGTTTCGAGGAGGTCGCCAGCGCGCTGTGTTTCGGCGGAACGCAGCTCACCCTTGCCCATGACAGCGAGACGACCGGGACGCGCATGCGTCTCAGCGTCTTCCTGCCGCCTGCCGCGAAAGCCGGCCCGGTGCCGGCGGTCTTCTATCTCTCAGGCCTGACCTGCACAGAGGAGAATTTCACCGTCAAGGCGGGCGCCCAGCGCATGGCGGCGGAGGCCGGCCTCATCCAGATCGCGCCCGATACCTCGCCGCGCGGTGACGGCGTCGCCAACGCGCCGGACTATGACCTGGGCCAGGGGGCGGGATTCTACGTGGACTCCGTGGTCCAGCCCTGGGCCAAACACTTCAAGATGTATTCCTATCTGACAAGGGAGTTGCCGGAGCTCATCGCCGAGACGTTTCCGGTCAAGGGCGGCGCGCTCGGCATCTGCGGCCATTCCATGGGCGGCCATGGCGCCTTGACGCTGGCGCTGCGCCATCCCGAAATCTTCAAATCGGTCTCCGCCTTCGCCCCGATCGTGGCGCCAAGCCAGGTGCCCTGGGGGCGCAAGGCCTTCACCACTTACCTCGGACCCGATGAAGCCAGGTGGCGCGAGCACGATGCCTGCCATCTGCTGCGCCGCCGCAGCTTCTCCTCGCAGATTCTCGTCGACCAGGGCGATGCCGACCCCTTCCTCGACGAACAATTGCAGACCTGGCGCCTGGTCGCCGTGCTGAAGGAAACCGGGCAGTCGGCCAAGGTGCGCATGCAGCCCGGCTACGATCACTCCTACTTCTTCATCGCCAGCTTCATCGACGACCACCTGCGCCACCACGCGCGGATTCTGAAGGCATTGTGAGGGGCTCAGCCGCCGCCGGCGCGTCCCGCCGCGGGGCCGCCGCGGGCGGGCGTGTAGCCGATCAGTGCCAGGGCGCCGAAGACCAGCAGGGTGCCGACCACCACCGCCAGGGCGAGGGCATTGAACTGCAGGTAGAGAGTCGAGCGGACCAGCTCCACGATGTAGGTGAAGGGATTGTAGCGGCAGAGCTCATAGAGCAGCACGCTGCCTTCGCGCACGCGCCACAGCGGATAAAGCGCCGACGACATGAAGAACATGGGAAAGATGAGGAAGTTCATCACCCCGGCGAAGTTCTCGAGCTGGCGGATGCGCGAGGAAAGGAACATGCCGAGGGCGGAGAGCGTGAGGCCGGTCAGCACCAGCACCGGCAGCAGCGGCAGCAGGCCGGCCAGCGGCACCTCGGTGCCGCACAGCCAGGCGATGGCGAGGAAGGCATAGACCTGGATGATGGAGACCGCGGTGCCGGAGAGCATGCGTGCGACCAGCAGGTAGCCGCGCGGCAGCGGCGTCGCCAGCAGGACGCGCATGGAGCCCATCTCGCGGTCGTAGACCATGGAGAGAGAGTTCTGCATGCCGTTGAAAAGCTGGATCAGGCCGATCAGTCCCGGCACCACGTAGACGTCGTAGGTGATGTAGGTCTCGTAGGGCGGGATGATCGAGAGGCCGAGGGTGGCGCGGAAGCCGGCGGCGAAGACCAGCAGCCAGACCAGCGGGCGCACCAGGGCGGCGAAGAAGCGTTCGCGCTGCTGCACGAAGCGGAGCAGCTCACGCCACAGGATGGCACGGAAGGCGCGGGCGGCGTGGGCGGCATTCATGCGGAAGCCTCCGGCCCGGGCGCCTTGGCCGGCGCGGTGAGGCGGGTGAAGGCGGCGTCGAGGTCCGCGGCGCCGCTGTTGCGCACCACCTCGTCGACGCGCCCCCGAGCGACGATGCGGCCCTTGTGCAGCACGATGAGATCGTCCTCCGGCATCACCTCGTCGACCAGGTGCGTGGCCATCAGCACGGCGATGCCGTGATCGCGGGCGAGGCCATGGATGTGGCCGATCAGCCAGCGCCGCGTGGCGATGTCGAGACCGGTGCTGGGTTCGTCGAGCAGCAGCAGGGCCGGGCGGTCGAGCAGGGCGCGGGCGACCTCGACCCGGCGGCGCTGGCCGCCGCTGAGGGTGCGGACCTTCGCTTTTTCCTTCTCGGCCAGGCCGATCTCCGCCAGCAGGGCGGCGATGCGCTGCTTTGCCTCGGCGCCCGGCAGGCCGCGAAGAGCGGCAAAATACCGCAGGTTCTGGACCACGGTCAGGTCGAGGTCCAGAGTCTGCGCCTGGAAGACGATGCCGAGAGAGGCAAGCGCGCGGCTGCGGGCCCGGCGCAGCGGATGCCCGGCAATCTCGATCTCGCCCCGGCGGCTGTCGAACAGCCCGGTAATGAGAGAGAACAGGGTGGTCTTGCCGGCGCCGTTGGGGCCCAGCAAGGCCGTCACGCGGCCGGGCGCGAGGTCGAAAGAGATGTCGTCGAGCGCCTTTTGCTTGCCATAGGCGTAGGAGAGGTTGCGCAGGCTCAGCACCGCGGAGCCCTCCGCCGTCCCCTCGCGCTCTTTGTTGTCTGCTGCAGTCGTATCCAACGCCACTTCCCTTACCGCGCCCCGATTCTCCCGGCGGGGTCGCCGCAAGCTTACTCCAGCTTGCCGTCCTTGAATATCTGCCGCTCCAGCAGCGACTGCAGGCCGTGGCGCCAGCTTTCGTCGGTATTGCCGCGTATACTGACGCTGCCTTCTTCGACCAGCTTGCCGGTCCCGGTGTCGCGCACCGCCACGGTGATGTAAAGGATGAGGGTGGAGATCTTGTAGACGAAGCCGCTGACCGAGCGCTCGGCGCCGAGCTCGCCGGCCAGCTTGGCCTCGCAGCCGCTGCAGCTGTAGAGCGCCGGCATCTTAGCGAGGCGCTCGCGCAGGGGTGCGACGTCGACGGCCGTGACTCCGTCCTGCGCCGCGACCGCGGCGCGCAGCAGCGCGGTCATCTCGGCAAGGCGCGCGGTTTCCGCCGGGTCGGGCCCGCGCAGTTCGCCCTCCAGGCTGGTATCGTAGAGCTCGAGGTCAAAGACGGCGACCTTTACGGGCGCCGCTGCGGCCGTCGCGCCCCACAGCAGGCAGAGAAGACCGATAACGAGGTGACGCATCAAGAGGAAGGTTCGACCTGGATCGGCCAGGACTGTTCGAAGACCTTATCCTCGGAGTCGACCACCCTGGCCTGCAGCAGGTCCGAGCCCTGCGGTTTCACGAAGAAGCGGAAGGTCGGGTTTTCGCTGATCGAGATATCGCCGTCAAAGCTGAGGATCTCGCGCCCGCCCAGGGTCAACTCGATGCGGCGCACGTAGTGGGAGGGGATCCACAGCTGCGAGACCTGATCCTGCTGGAAGCCGGAGTAGTTCGGATGGCTGACCATGAACTGCGCCTCGGAAAGCTCGTTCTGGCGCCAGGCGCCGAGCTGCTTCAGCTTCATCTGGCCCATGCGCGCGATCGCCGCCTCCTGGTCAGAGGAGGCCGGGGCCGAGCAGCCGCCCGAGGCCTTCACGTACTCGGCGGTCATGTAGAGCTTGCCGTCGCTGGTCTCGGCGATGGCGCGGATGTTGGTGTAGGCGTTGACCCGCACGCGGGTGGAGATGCTGGCGATGCCGTTGGCCGGCGAGAAGTGGAAGGTGCCGACGATGGGCGCCGGGTTCTCGTCGACGACCAGGGTAAGGCTGCGGATATAGCGCCCCTCGGTCTGCGGGATCTGCGAGGTGACGGTGATCGGCACCGTCGAGGCGTCGAGCGCGCGGTAGGGGGCCTCCAGCGCGATGACACCCTCGGCGGGCAGGATCTCGCGGGTTTCGCCGAAGAGCTCGATGCGGATGTCGTCCCAGGCGGAATTGGCGGCCAGCAGCGGGGTCGGGGCGGTGGCCAGCAGGCCCGCCAGGAAGGCGGCGGACAGCAGGCGGCGCGAGTGAGTCATCATTCCCATTCCAGCTCCTTGTAAGCGCTGACGATGTTGCGGCCGTGCACGTTTTCAACCACCTGCCAGCCGTGCAGGTCGGCCGAGCCGAGGCGGGCCAGGGTCTCCGGGATGTCGAGATTTTCGCTCAGCGCGAGGCGGACGCCGTCGCGCAGGCTTTCCAGGTAGCGGCGCTGGGCGGCGAGGGCGGAGCGGCCATCGCTGACCGGGCCGTGGCCGGGGATGACGCGGCGCACCTCGGCCGGCAACAGGCCGTCGAGCAGCGCCAGCCAGCCGGTAATGCTGCCGTCGAGAGTCGGCAGGCGGCCGTCGAAGATGAGATCGCCGGCCCACAGGCTGCCGGTCTTCGCGTCGAAGACCGTGAGGTCGGTGTTGGTGTGGGCGGTCGGCCAGGCGGTCAGGCGCAGCGGCCGCGCGCCGAGGTCGATCTCCATGATCTCGTCGACGGTCTCGTTCGGCGGCACCACGACGGTGCCGGCGAAGTCCGGGCAGATGTCGCTCAGCAGCCGGCTGTAGTAGGCGCTGCGCTCGGCCAGGGCACGCGGCAGGTTGCGGTGGCCGATCGAGCGCAGCGGCAGACCGGCGAAGGCGCCGAGGCCGAAGCTGTGGTCGAAGTGGACGTGGGTGGTGATGACATGGCTGACCGGCTTGTCGGTCACCGCCGCGATGGCCTCGCGCAGGGCAAGTCCCTGGTTGCGGGTGGTGCCGGTGTCGACGACGGCGACGCTGGTCTCGCCGACGATGAAGCCGATGTTGGCGATGGCGCCGCAGTTGGCGGCGCTGACCTCTTCCTGGACGCCGAAGCGGACGTAGACTCCCTCGGCGACTTCGGTGAGAGGCAGTGCTGCGACCGCCGGCGTCAGCCGGGCCGCGGCGGGCAGAAGAAGACCGGCGAGGGCGCCGGCAAGCGCTGCCGAGCCGCCGGCGCGCAAGAGCGTGCGCCGGGAGAGCCCCCGGCGGGGACTTGTCCGCGAAGGCGTTAGATCGCCGATCCCATTGGCGCGCAGCTGAAGCGCCGGATCCGCCATTCCGGTTCGTGGGAGGCCCATTCGACCGCGTTGAGCTGAGCCATGACGGAGCATTGGTGCAGCGTCTCGTAGTGGTACAGCGGGACTTCGAACGTCTTGCAATCAGCTGGGCTGGTGATCAGGCAGGCGACGATAAGGACTTCGTACATAGAGTCTCCACCTCAGTATGAGGCGCTGGCCGCCCCACTCGTGGAGGGGGGAAGTGCGCCGTGGGCCGAATCCATGACGCAACATCCTAAGCAGAAGGCCTAAAAAAATATTAAACAGGCCCCGAAGAGTTGCGTCCTGGCCGCACTCCTCCCATACGAATCGTCGCTCGTGGCGCTTCTATGGGCGCCATGGTGTCACCAAATCCTCCTCCAATCCAGCCTCTCGCCACGTCGTCGCGCCACCCGGAAACCAGATGACATTCCTAAAACCATAGCTAAGTGCCCGTTTTGCCGCGTTCCACGACATCCAGCAGTCGGGTTCGCAAAAAAGCACGAGCGGGCGGTCGAGGGAGCCGGCGAGGCGTTCCAACTCCGCCTTGAACGCCTTCTCCTCCGAGTCGGGCAATTTCCCGTAGCCCATATTCGCCAGCCAGTGGGCGCCCTTGATGGTCCCCCGCTGGGGGTCGCGCCAGATCGATCCCGCCGGACGGTCGGCGGGCTTGGGCTGGGTCGGCATGACGTCGACCAGCAGGGGGTCACCCTTGGCGAGCAGAGCCCTGAGGCCGTCGAGGTCGACGGTGCGGGCGCCGCTCAGCCCCGCCGGCACCGGGGCGCGGTAGTCTTCCGTGCGGTAGCCGGCGGGCTCGGGCACCGGGCCTTTCAATGCGTCGGCGTCGAGGCTCGCCCGCTTCATCAGCTGGCCTTGCTCGTCGAGCAGCGGCACGCCGTAGGACTGCAGGATCGCTTCGATCTCTGTCTTGTGCTTTTCCAGGAGCCCGTTCAGCAGGTGCTTCCAGTCCGGCTCGTTGTAGCGGATGCCCATGGAGATGCGATAGTCGAGGCGCTCGTGGCCGGGGTCGGGCGCCAGCGGCGTGACCACCAGATCCGGCGCCAGCTGCTTCACCCAGTAGCCGGCGAGCGGCCCCCAGGCGAGCGCCGCGTCGATCTCGCCCTGGGCAACGTCCTCGACCATGTCGCGGGCCGGCTTCTCCAGCCGGGTATCGACGATCAGCTTGTAGCTCCTTGCCCGGGTCAGCAGGCCGTAGCGCGCCACCAGCGTGGCGACCGGCGTGCGCGGCTGCATGCCCAGTCGCAAGGTCTGGAAAGCGGGGTCGTCGAGGCGGCCGCTGCCGAGGTCCAGTTCCGCCCGGTGCACGATGACGTAGCTGGAGCGATAGTAGGGGTTGGTGTTCTGCATCAGCTCGTTGGTGGTCGCGACCCCGATGATGAGGTCGCAGCGCTTGGCCGCCAGGGTCATGCGCACGAAGCCGATGGTCTGCGGGAACCAAGTGTACTCCAGCGGCACGCCGAGATCTTTCGCCAGCAACTCGGCGATCTTGTTCTCGAAGCCGCCGCCCTGGTCATCGGAGTAGGGCAGGTTGCCGGGGTCGGCGCAGACCCGCAGCTTGCTGCGGTCGACCACCTCGCCGGTCGCGGCCTGCGCCGTCGCCGCCGCGGCCCACATCGCCGCCCCCGACATCGCCAGGACGGCGAAGCGGAGCGCGCCGATGCGCAGGGGCCGCGGACACAGCGCCGGGATCATTGGCTGGCTTTCCACTCCTGGAACACGGTGTCCTCGTCAGGCGGGAGTCGGTCCGGGCGGCCGCGGCCCACCTTGTCGTCGGCCCGCGCCTTCAGATAGGCGTAGATGTGATCTATGTAGAGCATCACGTCCGGAACCTCGGCGAAGCTCGGCATCACCGAATCCTGTCCGGCAGTCTCCACCTGGCGGCCGTTGACGACGACTTCGAGAAAGTCGGAATAGCTCAGGTTCGCCATGGACTCTTTCAATGCCGGGGCATAGGTGCTGCCCATGGCATCGGGGCCGTGGCAGACGTGGCAGTAGGAGTGATAGCGGCGAAAGCCGTTGTAGGTACCGTAGTCGACCTTGCCGTCCTTGAGTATGTAGGGCTGCTCTTCCCAGTCGACCTCTTGGGCGCCGGCGGCGCCGGAGACAAGGGCAAGGGCCATCGTGGCACAGCCCATCAGCGACAGGGCCGTCATCGAAAAACGCATCAAAACCAACTCCCCGAAAGCGTTGCCCGGCACCCCCCCATCGCAAAGGGGACCGGGGAGGGGCCGGGCAGCCTGCCCGCGACCCGACCCCCACAAGGATGCGGGCCGATGGAGATCATCGGCCCGCGAGTTGTACTAAACGTCAGGACTTTCTTTCACAGGGAGGCCTTCAGTTCGGCAGGGCGAACACCGTCAGCTGACCGCCGAGATTGGTGTAGTTCGACAGTGCCCTGTAGGCTCCCACCGCGCCAAGGCCGTCGGTGCTCTCGGTCAGGCCCGCCGCAAGACCGATGCCGGCCCAGCCGCCGATACCGGAGAGCACGCCGATGTACTGCTTGCCGCCGTGCTCGAAGGTATTGACGTTGCCGATGATGCCGGAAGGGGTCTTGAAGCTGAACAGCTCCTCGCCGCTGGCCGGATCGACCGCCTTCAGGTAGCCCTCGAGGGTGCCGTAGAACACCACGTCGCCGGCCGTCGAGAGCGCGCCCGACCACACG
>DAIQBR010000140.1:8202-8572 GCA_036781105.1 Kiloniellaceae bacterium | reverse complement strand
TCCGCACTGCGTGCTGCTGCTGGACGAGATCGAGAAGGCGCACCCGGACCTCTTCAACATCCTGCTGCAGGTCATGGACTACGGCAAGATGACCGACCACAACGGCAAGACGGTCGACTTCCGCAACGTGATCCTGATCATGACCACCAACGCCGGTGCCGCCGACATGGCCAAGCCGGCGATCGGCTTCGCCCGCGACGTGCGGACGGGGGACGACGCCGAGGCGATCAACAAGCTGTTCACCCCGGAGTTCCGCAACCGCCTGGATGCCATCATCGGCTTCAGCCACCTGGGCCCCGAGGTCGTGTCCCGCGTGGTCGAGAAGTTCGTCATGCAGCTCGAGGCGCAGCTCGCCGACCGCCAGGTCACC
>DAIQBR010000140.1:5593-8101 GCA_036781105.1 Kiloniellaceae bacterium | reverse complement strand
AGGAGAACATCAAGAAGCCGCTGGCCGAGGAGCTGCTTTTCGGCAAGCTCGCCAAGGGCGGCATCGTCCGCGTCGATATCGAGGACGGCCTGCCGGTCTTCACCTATCCGGAAGGCGGCACCCCGCCGAAGGGCAAGGGCAAGGCCAAGACGAAGAAGGGCGGCGGCAAGAAGAAGGATGAGGCCGCGCTGGCCGAGTAGTCCTGCAAAATTTCTGATGGAAAAGGCCCGGTGCCGTGTGGCGTCGGGCCTTTTTTCCTGGCGGCTGCGCCGCCGGCCCGGTGCACCGGACCCGGGAGCGCCGCGAGGCGGTCACCAAAGCGGGGACCGCCCGCAGGCCGTCGGCAGTGGCGGGTTCGACTTTGCGGGCGCAGCCCTCGGCGTGCGCCGCCTTTCTCACTCGGGCTGCGGGGGCGCGACCTCCGCCGCCGCCACGCGCAGCACGTTCGGCCGCGTCTCGCCTTCCGGTGTGGCGATGAACTCCAGCAGGAGTTTGCGCTTCAAAGCCTCGCCGAAGACCTCGTAGCTGCGGGCCTCGACAGCGAAGCTGCCCGGCCCGCCGACCACGTCCTGCAGGTAGAACTCGACGTCGTTGACGGTGCCCCAGCGCGCGGTGGAGTAGCTCAGCTGGCCGTCTATGGTGCCGATCGGGCGTTCGTCGACGATGGCCAGGGCATTGATGGTGAGACCGGCGGCAACCGCGGCATCGCGCACGGCCTCCGAGCGTCCGCCGTCATTGGGATGATCGCTGGCCACGTCGATGACCCGCCGCGCGGTACCGAAGTCGCCGGCCTGCAGCAGGCGGCTGGCCTCGGCGAGGGCGGCGGCCAGCGCGGTGTTGCCGACGCTGGAGCGCGGCGCCGCGGCGATGTCCTCGCCGAAGGTCCGGGCCGAGGCGGCATCGGTCAGCAGGCGCCAGCCCAGCACGGTGCGGATCTCGTCCTTGCCGGAGAACTCGACGTAGGTCACGGCGACCCCGCTGCCGTTGCCGCCGATCAGCGCTGCGATAACCTCGGGGTCGGCAAAAGCGCTTCGGTAGCCGTTCTTCACCAGGGCGTATTCTTCGGAATCCATGCTCTTGGAAACGTCGTTGAGCAGGACCAGCGCCAGATCGACGGCCGCGGCCGGGCGCGCCGCGGTGCCTCCCACAACAAGGGCTGCGGCAAGGGCGAAGCATCTCCAGCGCATGGCGCGGTCTCCAGTTCCTAGGGGCGAAACGCTCGACCCATCCTAGCCGCACGGCACGCAAATACCATTCACCCTATGACCCCCGACCGCGGGCCGGGCAGGTTGCATGACCCCGGGCCCAAGGAATAGGAATAAAGACAGATCAATTTCCCTTGGGCCGCCTGCCTTTTGCGCCATCATGCTCGGATTGCGAAGATTTCAGGTCTCGTTAAGACCTCCTCCCTAAATTGGTGAAATAGGACGAAATGATTAGTAATGGGTCTCCGTCTCGCGCCGGAGGGCCATGGCGCCGTCAGGGCAGGCCCTGTCCGCCGGTGATCGGGACGCCGCCGGCTGCGTCTCGATGAAGGATTCGCTGAGGTAAAACACCGATGTCAGAGCACAATCCAGCCCGCCTCAGGCGGTTCGGGATCACCAGCGGCTTGCGCGCCTTTTACGGTGAACTGCTGACCTACGCCGTTGTCTTTGTGGTGCTCCTTTACGTCCTGCACGCCGTCGATGCCTTCGATACCCTCTATGCCTGGTCGCGCGCCCACGAGGACTGGGAGCTCGACGAAATCATCCTGGCGGTTCTCAGCGTGGGGACCACCGGCTTCGTCTTCGTCGCGCGCCGCTGGCACAGCGAGTACCGCGACAAGCGCGCCATCCGCAAGCTCTCCGAGGAACTCGAGCAGGCGCTTGCGGCGGAGCGGGAAGCGGACGAGACCAAATCGGCGTTCCTGGCCAATCTCAGCCACGAATTGCGAACGCCCCTCAATGCCATCAACGGCTATGCCGAATTGATGGAGGCAGGCTTCGCGGGGCCGATCAACGCCCGCTATGCCGGCTATGCCAAAAACATCCGCGAGAGCGGTGAACACCTGCTCAGCCTGATCAACGATATTCTCGAGGTCACCCGGGCGGCCTCCGACTCGATCCGGCTGCGCCGCGAGCCGATAGACCTGCGCAGCCTCGGGCAACGCTGCTTCAGGCTGCTGGGTGTCCGGGCTGCAGAACAGAATATCAGTCTGAGAAACCTGGTTGCGGCCGACCTTCCGCCGGTCTGTGCCGACAGCCAGCGGCTCCAACAGGTTCTCACCAACCTGATCGGCAATGCCATCAAGTTCTCTCCGGCCGGGGCCGAGATCCAGCTGAATGCCTCGTTTGTCGGCGACACTGTCGTCATCGAGGTGCGCGATTTCGGTATCGGCATGGATCCGGCTGCCGTCGATCGCGCCACCGAGCCTTTCGTGCAATTGGACTCAGGCTTCGCGCGGAACCACGAGGGCGTCGGCCTGGGGCTCGCACTGGTCAAGCGCTTCGTTGAGCTGCATGGCGGCAC
>DAIQBR010000140.1:0-5580 GCA_036781105.1 Kiloniellaceae bacterium | reverse complement strand
TTCAACACCGCGCCCGGCAAGGGCACCGCAGTCTTCGTCACCCTGCCGCAGCCGGCGGCAACAGCGGCGGAGCAGCAGGACACCACCGAGTGTCTGTAAGACCCATTATCCTGGTTGAAGACAATGAGAAGCTGCGGCGTCTCTACGTCGAAATGCTGGAGGGAGTCGGTTTTGCCGTCATGGCGACCGCCGACGGCGAGAAGGCGATCGCCCTGCTCCATAGGGTGGCGAATCCGCAACTGGTCATCCTGGACATCATGATGCCCAGGATGAACGGCATCGAGGCCTGCAGCCGGATCCGCAAGATGCAGAGGGCTGAAGACTATCCGATCATCTTCCTGACGGCTCTCGATCGCCCGGAAACCCTCCTGGAATGTCTGCGCGCCGGCGGGGACGACTACCTGATGAAATCCGCTCCGGTGACGGAGATGCTGGAGCGCGTGCGGTACTGGTCGCACAAAGGCGCTGTGGAGAACATCGCCGAGCGCCGGAAAAGAGCCATCGTAGAGCTGGAGCGCATTGTTGCGGAGATGGATGCCGGCGACCTGTCGAGGGCGAGTGCCGATAGCTCGGGCGAACAGGCCAACCTCAAAATGCTGGCGCAGTTCCTGACAACGTCCGCCAGCGGACCCGGCGCGGAGAAAGAAGCTCTCTTTCGATTCGGCTATCTTGTCGGGCTGGTGGAAGGCTGTCTTCCCTCTGCGGAAAGCAATGGCGCTGCTTCCAGGCGCTTCCTGCGCAGCCTCATGCTGCGTACGGATTTCATCGATCGCGATGAAATCGGCCCCCTTTTCGACAACCTCGAGCGGGTAATGACCCAGGGTCAGTTCCGCGAGGGCTGGACCCGGGGCTACGATGATGCGGCGACGGTCGGTGCACCGCAGCAGGCCCGCCTCGTCGCCCGCCTCGGCGAGGACTGAGCCGCCGCCGGGCGGCTCTATTCTTCGCAGCCTTCCTACTTCCTTCTCACTCGGAACGCAGGGTTGTGGCCGTCGCCACGTGCAGCACGTTCGGTCGCATTTCGCCTTCCGGCGTGGCGATGAACTCCAACAGCAATTTTCGCTTCAGGGCCTCGCCGAAGACGTCGTAGCTGCGCGCCTCCACTGCGAAGCTGCCGGGCCCGCCGACCACGTCCCGCAGGTAGAAGTTCACGCCGTTGAGGGCCGCCCGGGTCTGTTCCGAGTAACTGAGCCGGCCATCAATGGTGCCGATGGGATGATGGTCGGCGACGGCCAGGGCATTGATGGTGAGGCCGGCGGCCACTGCGGCGTCGCGCACCGACGCCGCGCGGCCGTTGTCATTGGGGTGGTCGCTCGCGATGTCGATGACCCGCCGCGCGGTGCCGAAGTCGCCGTCCTGCAGCAGCCGACTGGCCTCGGCGAGGGCGGCGGCCAGCGCTGTACTGCCATTGCTGGAGCGCTGTGCCGCGGCAATGTCCTCGCCGGAAGCGCTGTCGGTCAATACCCGCCAGTCCAGCACGGTGCGGATTTCGTCCTTGCCGGAGAACTCGACATAGGTCACCGCGACCCCATTGCCGTTGCCGCCGATCAGCGCGGCGATGACGTCGGGGTCCGCAAAGGCCCTCCGGTAGCCGTTCTTCACCAGGGCGTACTCCTCGGCGTTCATGCTCTCGGAGACGTCGTTCAGCAGAACCAGGGCCAGGTCAATCGCTGCCGCCGGGCGCGGCAGGGCTCCCGCAATGGCAAGCGACATGGCAAGGGCGAGGGTTTTCCAGCGCATGAACTCCGTCCTCCCGGGCCGGTGGGTCAGGAATGGGGGGCATCATAGCCGCTCTGCCGACGCATTGGCGACCTCGCCCAAAGGCCCAGGCGGCATGGGGCGGCCAGGCCGCCGCTAGCCTTGGCTGCAGCCTTCCTTGAAGGGGCTGTAGTCGGCCAGCGCGTCGATCTCGTGCTGCATGGCGCGGCGTTCGCGGACCAGGAACTCCTCGATAGCCTGGCTGAAGCCGGCATCGGCGATCCAGTGGGCGCTGTAGGTGGCGGCCGGCAGGTAGCCGCGCTGGATCTTGTGTTCGCCCTGGGCGCCGGCCTCCACGGTCTTCAGGCCGTGCGCGATGGCGTAGTCGATGGCCTGGTAGTAGCAGGTCTCGAAATGCAGGAAGCGGAAGCGCCCGAGCGCGCCCCAGTTGCGTCCGAACAGCGTGGTGTCGGACTTCAGGTTCAGGGCGCCGGCGACCGGCTCGCCCTGGTAGTCCGCCATGATCAGCACGACGCGGTCGGCCAGCCGCTCGCCCAGCAGGTGGAAGAACTCGCGGGTGAGATAGGGCTGGCCCCACTTGCGGTCGGCCGTCGCCATGTAGAACTCGAAGAAGGCGTCCCAGTGGCGCGCCTCGATGTCGCTGCCGCTGAGGGGCGTCAGGCGGATTCCGCTCTCCGCCACCTTGCGGCGCTCCTTCCTGATGGCCTTGCGCTTGCGCGAGGCAAGGGAGGCGAGGAAGGCGTCGAAATCGGCGTAGTCGTGATTCAGCCAGTGGTACTGCACGCCGAGGCGCTGCAGCAGGCCGAATTCACCGAGGCGTTCGTACTGCTCCCGGGGCGGAAAGGTGATGTGCAGGGAAGAGGCCTGGTGGCGGCGCGCCAGCTCCAGCATGGCGGCGACCAGCCCGGCCTCCACCTCGCCACGCTCGGCGGCGGGATTGACCAGCAGGCGCGGCCCGGTCGCCGGCGTGAAGGGCACCGAGCACTGCAGTTTCGGATAGTAGCGCCCGCCGGCGCGCTCGTAGGCGTCGGCCCAGTTCCAGTCGAAGACGTACTCGCCGTAGGAGTGGCTCTTCAGGTAGAGCGGCGCACAGCCGAGGATGCCGCCTGCCGGATCGGGCAGCACGAGGTGCTGCGGCAGCCAGCCGGTCTCCGCCGAAACCGAGCCGCTGTCCTCCAGCGCGGAGAGGAAGGCATGACCGACGAAGGGATTGTCGCCGGCGCAGGCGTCCCAGTCCGCCGCCGGCACCTCGGCGATGCGGCTGACCACCTGCACGGCCAGGGAATCACTTCCGTCCGGCATCCTGCTGTTCCCCGCGGCTTTCAAGGTATCGTCTGGTTACTCTATCAGATGACACGCCGCGCGTTGGAGACAAGGGCCCGCTGCCTGTGAATTATCACCGGCGTGAAATCAGTCCGCCTGCAGGAACCAGGTGTATTCCAGCGGCGAGATCTGGGTTTCGAAGCTTTCCAGTTCGGCGTCCTTGCAGGCCGCGTAGGCACGCAGATAGTCGGCCCCGAAGTAGTCGGCCAGGCCGCAGGTCGCCGTCAGCTTCTCGTAAGCGCGGGCCGGGCGCCACGGCAGCGTTTCGTCGAATTCCATCGCCGCGTTGCCGTCCCAGGGCTCACCCGGGTCGACCTTCCCGATAATGCCCTTGTGGATACCGGCCAAGAGGGTGGCCAGCGCCAGGTAGGGGTTGGCGTCGGCGCCGGCGATGCGGTGCTCGATGCGCCGCGCCGCGCCGCCGCCCGCCGGGATGCGCAGGGCGACCGAGCGGTTCTCGTAGCCCCAGCTGCGCTGCGTCGGCACGAAGATGTCCGGCAGGTAGGGGCGCTAGGAGTTGATGTTCGGCGCCAGGAAGGCCATGGACTCGGGCATCACCTCCAGCACGCCGCCGATGGCGTGGCGCAGGGTGTCGCTGGCGATCTCCGTGCCGCCGTCGAAGACATTGGCACCGCCCTTGTCCAGCAAACTCACGTGCATGTGCATGCCGTTGCCGGCGCGCTCCACGTAGGGCTTGGCCATGAAGGTGGCCTGGAAACCGTGTTTCAGGGCGACGCCCTGGACGATGCGCTTGAACAGCACGCAGTCGTCGGCGGCCTGGATCGGGTCGTCGACGTGCTCCAGGTTGATCTCGAACTGGCCGGCGGCGTATTCCGCCGTCACCGCGCCGGTCGGCACCTCCTGGATGGCGCAGGCCTTGGTGATGTCGTCCAGCATGGCGTCGTAGGCGTCCAGCGTCTTCATGCCGTAGACCTGGGTGCCGAAGTCGCGCCGGCCGGTCGCCGGCGAGATCGGCGGCTGCGGCATGCCGCCGGGCAGGCGCTCGCGGTCGATCAGGTAGAACTCCAGCTCGAAGGCGACCACCGGCGTCAGTTCCAGGTCGGTGAGGCGCTGGGCGATGCGGCGCAGCACGTTGCGCGGCTCGTAGTAGTAGGGCTCGCCGTCGTCGTCGACCAGGGTGACCATGACCTGTGCCAGCGGGCGCTGGGCCCAGGGCACCGGCATCAGGGTGCCCGGGATGACCTGCGCCAGGTAGTCCGGGTCGCCGTCCGAGAACCCGATGCCGTCAGGGTCGTGGCTCTCGCCCATGGTGTCGAGCATGAAGACCGAGCCGGGAATGGCAAAGCCCGACTCCATGACCTTGCCCAGTTCGGCGATGGGATAGCGCTTGCCGCGGATGACGCCGGAGAGGTCGGGGAAGATGGCGTCGAGGGAGCCGGTATCGGGATAGCGGCTGAGGAAGGCGGCTGCCTCGGCGGGCAGCTTCTGGGTCGTGTCTGGCATGATGGCTATTTGGCCCGGCGGCCGGTGCCGCGGTCAAGCGGGACCGGCATCCGGTGGGCGGCAACCTTTCGATTCGTTCAGGAGATTTCGACCACGGCTTCCACCTCGACGGCGACGCCGGCGGGCAGGGAGGCGGCGGAGACGGCGGCGCGGGAATGCTTTCCCTTGTCGCCGAAGACCTCGACCATCAGGTCGGAGGCGCCGTTAACGACTTTCGGCTGGTCGGTGAAATCGCCGGTAGAATTCACGAAGCCGGTCAGCTTCACCACCCGCTTCACGCGGTCCAGATCGCCGCCGCAGGCCGCCTTGGCCTGGGCGATGACATTGATGGCGCAGAGCCGCGCGGCCGCCAGACCCTCCTCCAGGGACATGCTCTCGCCGAGCTTGCCCTGGTACTGGATCTTGCCGTCCTTCAGGGGAATCTGGCCGGAGATGAATACCAGGCTGCCGACCTGCACGTTGCCGACGTAGTTGGCCACCGGCGCGGCGGCCTGCGGCACCTCGATACCGAGTTTCGCGAGGCGGGCGTCGACTTCTCCTGCCATGGGGCGGGTCCTCCATCTGGAAAGCGGGACATGGGTGCTCATGAAAGCGGGCGGGAGCATAGCCCCGGCCCCCGCCGGGCCACAAGCCCGGGGAGCGACCCTTTCCGGCTCCCGCGCGCCCCCCCTGGCCGATCTCCCCGGCTGCACAGAAAACCCGCGGGCCCGCCTCAGGAAAGGAGGAAGTTCCGGAAAAAGCGCCCTATACTGGCGCCAGGATGCGTCCCGGAAGAGAGGACTTTGGCAGACGCCTTGAGACAGGCCGGTCGTAGAGAGAGGGCCCACGCTGCCGCGTCGTTTCCTCAGGGAACGGCGGCGAAAGGTGCGCCGGAATGAAACTGCGCTACCTGCTGCTGGTCATTTTCAGCCTGGTGACGGCGGTGCCGCTGGTGCTGTTCTGGATCTGGCCGCATTCGCAATCGATGACCAACGAGTTGGAGGACGTCCGCGAAAGGCATCTGCTGTTCGCCGAAACCCTCGGCATTTCGCTGGAAAACTATCACCGAGAGGCGACGGCGACCTTCCGGCTGAT
>DAIQBR010000139.1:0-8589 GCA_036781105.1 Kiloniellaceae bacterium | reverse complement strand
GCCCGCAGCGCATCTCGAAGGTGCCGAACACGGTGGCCCTGCAGCCCGGCATGATCGTCTCCAACGAGCCGGGCTACTACAAGACCGGGGCCTACGGCATCCGCATCGAGAATCTGGTCGCGGTGGTCGAAAGTCCGCGCCGCGAGGGCGAGGAGCGCGACATGCTGGCCTTCGAGACGCTGACCCTGGCACCGATCGACCGGCGGCTCATCGAGCGCGAATTGCTGAGCGCCGAAGAGATTGCCTGGTTGGATGCCTACCACGCCCGGGTGCTGGCGGAGATCGCGCCGCAGCTCGATGCCACGGCGCGCGAATGGCTCACCGCGGCGACGGCGTCACTGACGGCTTAGGCCCGAGATCGGCGGGCGGGGAGAACGGCTTCAGGCCGCTTTGTCGGGGTGATTCTCGAACAGCGCCTTCATGTAGGCGTGCTGGATGTCCTGGATGTGGCGGGCAATGTCGGCCAGATCCTGGCCGATCCGCTCGGCCATCTCCAGATCTTCCGCGATGAAGAGGTCTGTCGGCTCGGCCCAGCGCTGAGTCATGTGTATCAGTGCACGATAGGCGGCCTTCTCGTGGGATTTGCCGCCACGACCCAGGTCCTGCACCTGATCGAGGATGAATTCGAGGCTTTCGTCGGCCGACAGCATGGTTCCGCCCGTGTTGACTGTGTGGACCGTAACGCTACGACAGCCCGGTAAAGAGTTTGTTTAGGTCACCGGCAAGCCGATGGATTTTATTGCTTTATCTTGACCCTCCGCGCGCATTGACGCTGCGCCAATCCTCTCTTGGTAGATTCTTGGGCAGGCCCCTTGCCGGATTGGGCGGCCCATCCCAGATGGTAAACTGACAAGTCTACATATCTTCCGATCCTGGGAGTATGCGGCCCGCCGGGCGCAAAGCCGCTGCCTGCCATTCTCGCGGCACGGCTTCAGCGCGGCCCGGGTTTCCCCCCGAACCTGGTGCTGCTGCGACCCCTCCCCGGCAACCTGCCGGGGAGGGGTTTATTTTGTGAATCAAGGGGAAAGGTACATTTTTGGCGCTGCCGCCAAGTGATCGCAGCACAAAAATAAACGTTTTGGCTAGACATTCAGCCTACAATCGGGCTTGCATTGCTGAAAGGAGCGACAATCTTGAGGCGCCCTTGCCGGGCAGACTTCTCGGTCGTTGCTGCACCACAGGAGCGCCGACGGCAGCTGGCCCCCTCGCTGCGCGGCCTCTTTCCGGCCCAGGTTTTCTCCCCCCAAGCCTGGCGCTGCTGCGAGCCCCTCCCCGGCGCAACGCCGGGGAGGGGTTATTTTTTGGCTAGGCGGTGGCCTCGCGCAGTTCGTGCAGGTGCACGTCTCGGGCCGAATGCCGGGCGAGGATCTGCTTGGCCTTTGCCTCGTGGGCGGCGTCGCGTGTGCGCACCCAGAGCAGCAGGCCCCCGTGATTGAGCTGCTTCTCCAGGTCCATGGCGTGTTCGTCGTCGATGAACTTTGCCAGCACGGCTCCGATCAGGGCACCGGAGCCACCGATTGCCGCGGCGCCGGCAATGGCTGCCCCCAGGCTGCCGCCCGACGCCACGGTGGCGCCGGCGGCGGCAAGCGCGCCGACATACATCAAAGCGCCGATGAGACCGCCTTCGGCGTCGCCGCGGGTTTCGGTGGAGACGTAGGCCTTGCGCGGCACGCTGTCATCGTCCTCCAGCTCGCTGACCTTGTCGAAGAGGTGGCCGAGCTTGTGCTCCACGGCTTCCTCGCTCGCCAGCAGGCTCAGTTCAGCCTGATTGAAGCCGTGACTCAGCAACTCGTCGACGGCGGCTTCCAGGCTGCCGGCATCGTCGAACACGGCTACGGCTTCGGTGTGCGTTTCGCTTGCGCCGCTGTTGGGCATCGGGCCGCCTCGCATGTTGTCTGTCAGTCTTGAAATCTACGCCCGAGAGGCGATTCCGGCTTTGATACAGGTCAAAGCTGTCGTGGCGCCTTCTCTCACCCGCCGATGAGGTCGCGCCAGGCCTGTTCGGTGAGGATCTCGACGCCCAGTTCTTCGGCTTTCTTCGCCTTGGAGCCGGCGTCGGCGCCGACCACCACGTAGTCGGTCTTCTTGGAAACGGAGCCCGCGACCTTCGCGCCGAGAGACTCCGCGCGTGCCTTCGCTTCGCTGCGGGTCATGGTCTCCAGGGTGCCGGTGAAGACCACCGTCTTGCCGGCCACTGGCGAGTCGCTGGTGGCGGGGGCTGCCACCGCCTCGATGGTAAGTTCGCCTTCCAGGTCCTCCAGCACAGCCAGGTTGTGGTCCTCGCCGAAGAAATAGACCAGGTCGTCGGCGACGCTCATGCCGATGCCCTCGATGTTGCAGAGTTCGGCGTAGTGCTCGCCGACATCCGCCGGCTTGCGCGCCTCGGGAGCCTTGTCGCGCTCGTCGTAGGCCGCGCGCATCGCCGCGCGCCAGGTCGCCAGGTCGCCATAACTGCGCGCCAGCAGCTTTGCCGTGGCCTGGCCGACCTGGCGGATGCCGAGCGCATAGATGAAGCGGTCGAGACCGATGCGGCGCCGCGCCTCGATGGCCTTGATCAGGTTCGCCGCGGATTGCTTGCCCCAGCCTTCGCGCTCGCTGATCACCGCCTCCTGGTCGTGCAGGCGGAAGATGTCGCCCGGTGTCTTGATCAGATCGTCGTCCAGGAAGGCCTGGATATGCTTGCCGCCCAATCCCTCGATGTCGAAGGCATCGCGCGAGACGAAGTGGCGCAGGCGCTCGTAGTTCTGCGCCCTGCAGATGAGCCCGCCGGTGCAGCGGCGTACTGCCTCGCCTTCCTCGCGCAGGGCGAGGCTGCCGCAGACCGGGCAGTGGTCGGGGAAGGCGTAGGGCTTGCTGCCTTTCGCGTGCTCCACGACCTCGACGACCTGCGGGATGACGTCGCCGGCCCGCTGGATAACGACGCGGTCGCCGATCCGGATACCCTTGCGGGCGATCTCATCCTCGTTGTGCAGGGTGGCGCGGGACACCACCACGCCGCCGACGGAGATCGGCTCCAGGTGCGCCACCGGCGTCAGCGCGCCGGTGCGGCCGACCTGAATGTCGATCTCGTTCAGAATGGTCTGCGCCTGCTCGGCGGGGAGCTTGTGGGCGATGGCCCAGCGCGGCGCGCGGCTGACGAAACCGAGGCGGCGCTGCAGATCCAGGCGGTCGACCTTGTAGACCACGCCGTCGATGTCGAAGGGCAGTTTCGGACGCCCGGCCATGATCTCCCGGTAATAGGCGAGCAGGTCGTCGAGGCCGTGGCACAGCCGGGCCGGCTCGTTCAGCGAGAAGCCCCAGCGGTGGAAGTTCGCACGCACCTCGGCCATGGTCTTTCCCAGCGCCTGGGCGACCTCGCCGGAAACGTCGCCCCAGGTGTAGGCGAAGAAGTGTAGCGGCCGCGCCGCGGTGATCTCCGGGTTGAGTTGGCGCAGCGAGCCGGCGGCGGCGTTGCGCGGATTGGCGAAGATCTTGTCGCCGGCATTCTCCTGGCGGGCGTTCAACTCCATGAAGGCCTGGCGCGACATGTAGACCTCGCCGCGCACCTCCAGCACCTCCGGCCAGCCCTTGCCATTCAACTGCTTGGGCAGGTCCGCGATGGTGCGCACGTTGGCGGTGATGTCCTCGCCGGTGGTGCCGTCGCCGCGGGTCGCGCCCTGCACCAGCTTGCCATTCTCGTAGCGCAGGGCGCAGCTCAGGCCGTCGATCTTGGGCTCGGCCATGATCGCGACGGCTTCTTCCTTGTCGAGCCCGAGGAAGCGGGCGATACGGGCGAGAAACTCCTCGACGTCTTCCGTCTCGAAGGCATTGCCGAGCGACAGCATGGGCACCTTGTGCTTCACCTTGCCGAAGCCGGCTGCCGGTGCGGTGCCCACCTTCTCCGACGGGCTGTCCGCACGGCGCAGGTCGGGAAAGCGTGCCTCGATGGCCTCGTTGCGCCGCCGGAGGGCATCGTAGTCGGCGTCGCTGATCTCCGGCGCGTCCTGCTGGTGGTAGAGCGTGTCGTGGTGCGCGATGACCTTGGCCAGGCGTTCCAGCTCGCTGACGGCCTGCTTCTCCGTCAGCTTGTCGACGGCCTTTTCGGCAAGGGAAGACTTCTCCGGCATCGGATGAATAGAGGTCCTGGAAGCGATGGGTTGCGGGGGTCAGCCGGTGCCGATCAGGCGTTCGGCGGAGGCGCCCGCTTCTTCGGTGATCTCCGCGCCGGAGAGCATGCGCGCAATCTCCTCGCGGCGGTCGCCGGCGCTGAGCTGGCTCACCTGGGTTGCGACCTGCTGGCCGGCGCTGCGCTTCAGCACCTGCCAGTGGTGGGCACCGCGCGCGGCGACCTGCGGGCTGTGGGTGATGACCAGAACCTGGCGGTCGCGCGCGAGGCGTTCCAGGCGCTCGCCCACCGCATGGGCGGTGGCGCCTCCGACGCCGCTGTCGACCTCGTCGAACACCAGGCTGCGTTCGGGATTGACACTGGCCAGCACCACCTTGATGGCGAGCAGGAAGCGCGCCAGCTCGCCGCCCGAGGCGATGCGGCCGAGCGGTCCGGGCGCGCTGCCCGGATTGGTCGCCACCTCGAAGGCGATACGGTCCAGGCCCTGACCCGACCAGTCGTCCTCCGCCAGGCGCTCCAGCGCGGTGCGGAAGACGGCGCGTTCCAGCTTCAGCGGCGGCAATTCTTTCATCACCGCCTTGTCGAGGGCGGCGGCCATCTTGGCGCGCTGCTTTGACAGATTTTCGGCGGCCGCCACGTAGTCGCGGCGCGCTGTGGCGGCGGCTTCCGCCAGCCGCGTCAGTTCAGCCTCGCCGCCGTCGATAGCGGCGAGCCGGCGCGCCAGTTCCTCGCGCAGCTCGGCCAGGGCGTCGACCTCCCGGTGGTGCTTGCGCGCCATGTCCTGCAGGGCGAAGTAGCGCTCCTCGACGGCTTCCAGGTTGTCGGCCTCGAGCTCCATGTCGCTGGCGAAGGAGTTCAGTTCGGCCAGCGCTTCCTCGGCTTCGGCGCCGGCCCGCTGCAGGGCCTCCAGTGCCGGCGTGAGGGCGGCACCGGCCGTCGGGGCGATGCGCTCCAGCGTGCGCAGGGCGCGGCCCAGGGCCGGCTCCGCCTTGCCGTCGATCTCCGCCAGGGCGGCGTTGATGCCCTCGACCAGCTTCTCGCGGTGCATCAGCCGATTGCGCTTCTCGGCCAGCTCGGCTTCTTCGCCGGGGCGCGGGTCCAGGGCGTCGAGCTCTTCGACGGCGTGGCGCAGGAAGGCCTCGTCGCGCTGTGCCTCGCTGAAGCGCCGGGCGGCTTCCTCGCGCGCGGCCAGGGCATCCTGCCAGGCGCGCCACAGGCCGCGCAGTGCGCGGGCCTCTGGCTGCAGCCGGCCATAGGCGTCCAGCAGTTCGCGATGGGTCGCGGGATCCATCAGACCGCGCTGGTCGAACTGGCCCTGGATCTCGATCAGCGAATCGGCGAGCTGGCGCAGCAGCCCGGCCGAGGCCGCCTGATCGTTCACGAAGGCGCGGCTGCGTCCGTCGCTGCCCAGCACCCGGCGCAGCAGCAACAGGTCTTCGATCTCGATGCCCTGCTCGGTGAGCAGTGCGCGGGCGGGATGATCAGTGGCAAGGTCGAAGGCGGCGGCGACGCTGGCCTGTTCGGCACCGGGGCGCAGCAGGCGCTGGTCGGCGCGATTACCCAGCGCGAAGCCGAGGGAATCGAGCAGGATCGACTTGCCCGCGCCGGTCTCTCCGGTCAGGACGCAGAGGCCGTGATCGAAGGCGAGGTCGAGCTTCTCGATTATGACGATGTTGCGGATCGACAGGCTGACCAGCATTCACCGATCCTGAGTCGAAACTAGAATATATCGGAGATCCAGGAGCCTTCGGTCTCTTCCGGATAGAGGTTCTGCCCGGTCAAGAGGGCGTAGCTGTCGATGTACCAGTCGCTGCCCGGGAAGTTGTGGCCCAGCACGGCGGCTGTCGACTTGGCTTCGTCCACGATGCCCATGGCCATGTAGCATTCCACCAGACGGTGAAGAGCTTCCGGGGTGTGCGTGGTGGTCTGGTAGCGTTCGATCACCGTGCGGAAGCGGTTGATGGCGGCCAGGTATTCGCTTTGGCTCTGGTAGTAGCGCCCGACCGCCATGTGCTTGCCGGCCAGGTGGTCGAGTGCAAGATCGATCTTCAGCTGCGCGTCGCGGGAGTACTGGCTGGTGGGAAAGCGGCGCACCAGTTCCTCGAGTGCGTTCAGCGCCTCCGTTGTCATCTTCTGGTCGCGGCGCACGTCCGAAATCTGCTCGTAGTAGCAGATCGCCTTCAGGTAATAGGCGTAGGCCACGTCCGGGCTGCCGGGATGCAGTTCGATGAAGCGGTCGAGGGCATTCACCGCCTCGTCGTAGGAGTTCTCCTGGTAGAAGGCGTAGGCCGCCATGAGCTGGGCCTTGGAGGCCCACTCGGAGTAGGGGTGCTGGCGCTCGACCTCGTCGAAGAGGCGCGCGGCCTCCTCGTAGTCCCCGACCTGCATGGCATCGAGGGCGCCGTTGTAGAGCTCCTCGACCGGGCGTTCGACATAGGCCGGCGGGTCGTCGCCGCCGCAGGCGGTGACGGCCAGGGCGAGCAGCATCGCGGCGGCCATGCCGCAAAGGCGAGCCGGCCCGCGGCGGTCTGCCCCGACGTGCTGTGAACTTGATGCGCTCATGATTCTTCGCGTCCCCGCTGGGTCGGCGCCTCGAGGCGCGCCCCGCGGCTGTCCGACCGGACGTCGAATCAGCCACTGTGAGTATCCATCCTGCCGCCGACTATAGGTCCAAGCGGCGGGTGTCTCAAGCGGCCACATGAGCCGGAAACCCGGGTCTTTTGGGGCCCTGGAGGGGGGCGAATCGGCGCTGAGAGCGGGCCGGCCCGATCAGGCGCGCGCGGCGACCGCGCGGTTCGGCTGGGTCTGGGCGCCTGAGGCCACCGGAGCGGCCGTCAGCTCGGTCCACTCCCAGGCGTCCTCTTCGGCGAAGAGGGTGTGCAGCAGACGCAGGGTCAGGGCATGGCCCGCCCGGTCGCCCTGGAAATGACCCATGATCGGCGTGCCGACGAGATAGAGGTCGCCGATCGAATCGAGCACCTTGTGGCGCACGAACTCGTTGGGGAAGCGCAGGCCCTCTTCATTGAGGACCTCCTGGCCGTTGACCACGATGGCGTTCTCCAGCGAACCGCCGCGGGCGAGGCCCATGGCGCGCATCTTTTCGATGTCCTGGACCAGGCCGAAGGTGCGGGCACGGGCCACGTCGCGCTTGAAGGTGCTCTCGTTCACCTCGGTGAACCACTCCTGGCGGCCGATCAGGGTGTTCGGGAAATCGATCTCGAAGCCGATGGTGGAGCCGTTGCCCGGCGCCAGGGAGGCGCTGCGGTGCGGCTCGGAGACGCTGACCTCGCTGAGGATGCGCAGGGCGCGGCGCGGGCTCGACTGCGCTTCCACGCCGGCGCATTCGATGAGGAACACGAAGGGCGCGGCGCTGCCGTCCATGATCGGCACTTCCGGGCCGTTCAGCTCGATCACCGCATTGTCGATCCCGCAGGCGTTGAGCGCGGACATCAGGTGCTCGACGGTGGCAACCTGGTTGCCCTTGGCGTCGACCAGGGTGGTGCAGAGCGGGGTCTCGATGGCGTTGCGCCACAGGGCCTGGACCTCGCTGCCGCCGGCCGAATCGGTGCGGCGGAACACGATGCCGGTATCGGCCTCGGCGGGATGCAGGACCATGCTCACCTTGGCGCCGCTGTGCAGGGCCACACCTGAGCAGTGAATCGAGTTCTTAAGGGTCTGCTGGCGAACGACTTTTCCTGTCGAACCGCTATCTGCTGCCATGGTATCCGTCTCAATCACAAAGGTTGATCGACCAAAATAAGCCAGTTGCTAAGCCACGGTCCCAAGTAGCGATCCCGCCAAGCCACCACATCTCTCTCGTCGCAGAGCTGGCTTTACTTCAGCTCCGGCCGCCGGTGGCAGTCTTATCGGGAACCCCCAATCAAAAACCCACTTACAATTAGGGGGACTATAAGAAGTCCCCCTCAAGCACTCAAATCACTGTTTGTTACAATATGTTACCGCGCTGCAATGGAGCCTTCCTGGCAGCATTGCAGCGCGGGTCGTCAGTTGGCCTGCCGGCGCAGGAAGGCCGGGATGTCCAGCAGGTCTTCTTCCGCCTGGCTATGGCCGATACGCTCGGCCGGATCCAGCCCGGACAGCCGCGGCTGGGAGCCGCTGCTCTGTGCCGCCGCCGGCCGGCTGGGGGCCGGCTGGCTGCTCTGCGGCTGCGCGGCCTGGCGCTCCGGCTGAGCCGGCGAGGCGCTGCGCGCCGGCATCGGCTTGGGCGCCGGCTGGGCAGGCTCGTCCTGGGCTGCCGCCTCGGCGGCCCGGGCCGCAGCCTCGCCGCTTTGGGTCGCCGCCAGGGCGCGGGCCGCGCCGGTCACCTTGGCGAAGAGGCTCTGGCCGCTGCGCTTGGGTGCCGGCTGGGCGGTCCGGGCCTCGACGCTGGGCCGCTGCACCGGGGCCGTCCGGCTGGGCTGGGCGGGTTCGCGCCGTGCCGCGTTGGCGAGGGCCGCCTCGGCGAAGGGATCGGGCTCGGCGAA
>DAIQBR010000138.1:3100-8682 GCA_036781105.1 Kiloniellaceae bacterium | reverse complement strand
CGCACCAGGCGGGCGAGGCCGGTCAGGTTCTCGGTCAGCACCGGGTTGCGCTTGTGCGGCATGGCCGAGGAGCCCTTCTGGCCCGGCGCGAAGTATTCCTCGGCCTCGCGCACCTCGGTGCGCTGCAGGTGGCGGATCTCGGTCGCCAGGTTCTCGACGGAAGCGGCGATGACGCCCAGCGCCGCGAAGAAGGCGGCGTGGCGGTCGCGCGGAATGACCTGAGTCGAGACCGGCTCGGCCTGCAGGCCCAGTTTCTTGGCCACGTACTCTTCGACGAAGGGATCGATGTTGGCGAAGGTGCCGACGGCGCCGGAGATGGCGCAGGTCGCAATTTCTTCGCGGGCGACTTCAAGCCGCTTGCGGCCTCTGGCAAAAGCGGCGTAGTGGCCGGCCAGTTTCACCCCGAAGGTGGTGGGCTCGGCGTGGATGGCGTGGCTGCGCCCCAGGCAGACCGTGTCCTTGTGCTCCAGTGCGCGGGTCTTCAGGGCGGCCAGCACGCGGTCCATGCCGGCCAGCAGAATGTCGCTCGCCTGGGTGAGCTGCACCGCGAGGCAGGTGTCCAGCACGTCGGAAGAGGTCATGCCCTGGTGCACGAAACGGGCTTCCGGCCCGACATGCTCGGCAAGGTTGGTAAGGAAGGCGATGACGTCGTGCTTGGTCTCGCGTTCGATCTCGTCGATCCGCGCCACCTCGAAGGCGCCGCGCTCCCACACCGCCTTGGCCGCCTCCTTGGGGATGACGCCGAGCTCGGCCTGGGCGTCGCAGGCATGCGCCTCGATCTCGAACCAGATGCGGAACTTGTTCTCCGGCTCCCAGATGGCGGTCATTTCGGGGCGGCTGTAGCGCGGAATCATGCGGAAAAATCCTGGCTCTGGAAGGGGGGCGGGAGGGGCCCTTTATAGCCGCCGGGCGGACCCGCGGCAACGCCGGCGGACTCCGAAATCCCGGGCAAAACCCCACGGAATCGGCCCGAAAATTGGGCCAGTCGGGCGGCTTTTTGCGCCACGGGACGCAGTTGCCTAGACTTGCTGCCAAAGGAGATGTGGATGACCGGGCAGGGCAAATTCTTCGACCGGGCCTACGACCTGGAAAACGCGGAGCAGACCCGCAGGCTCTACGACGAGTGGGGGGCGAGCTACGACGAGGAACTGCGGGCGGCGGGCTATGCCTCGCCGGCACGCACCGCGGCGGCGATGGCCGAAGCCGTCGCGGACAAGGCCGCGCCGCTGCTCGACCTCGGCTGCGGCACGGGGATGTCAGGTGAGGCCCTGCGCGCGGCAGGCTTCACGGTGATCGACGGCACCGACTTCTCGGCGGAGATGCTCGCCGCCGCCGAAACCAAGGGCGTCTACCGCAAGCTGACGAAGGGCGACTTGAACACGCCGATCCCGGCGCGCGCCGGCGACTACGCCAACGCCGCCGCCGTCGGCGTCTTCAGCCCGACCCATGCGCCGCCGGAAATGATCGACGCCGTCATGGCCCTGCTGCCGCCGGGTGGCTGCTTCGGCTTTTCGCTGAACGATCACGCGCTGGCCGAGCCGGCCTACGAGGAGCGCATCGGCGCGCTGGTGGAGGCGGACTCTGTCGAGGTGGTGTCCGACGCCTACGGCGACCACCTGCCGCAGATCGGCCTCAAGGCGAAAATCTACGTGCTGCGGAAACGGTAGGCCGCCGGCCCTGCTCAAGGCGGCGCCGGGTGGCCCCTGACGCCGGCGCAGATCTCACGCAGGCAGCTGCGCAACCAGCGATGGGCGGGATCCGCATCCATGCGGGGGTGCCAGATCAGCGAAACCGTGATCTGAGGCAGCGGGACCGGCAGCAGAAAGTTGTGCAGCCCGCTGCGCAAGGCGGCAGTGTGGAACTCGGGAACCGCGGCGACCAGGTCGGTCTTGCGCACCAGTGCCAGCGCTGCCGCAAAGCCGCCGACCACGACGGCGACTTTCCGCGTCAGACCGAGCGGTTCCAGAGCCTCGTCCGCCAGACCCCTGTCCAGACCACGGCGCGAAACCAAGACGTGTCTGGCGGCGGCGTAGCGTTTGGCTGTCACCCTGCCTTTTGAAAGCGCGTGCCCTTTGCAGGCGACGCCGATGAAGCGGTCGCGGAACAGGGCCTGGGTTCGCAGTCCAGGATCGGTCTCTTCCCCGACGACGCCGGTTTCCAGGTCGACGTCTCCGCTGCGCAGCGCCGCGCTATCCTTGTCGGACTTTACGATGAAGTGCAGGCGTGCGTCGGGGGCTTCCCGATGAAGGCGCGCGATCAGATCAGGCCCGAAGTTCTCCACGAAGCCATCACTCGTCCTGAGCGTGAAGGTGCGTTGCAGCCGCGCCAGGTCGAGCTGGTCGGCGGGACGAAGTGCTGCCTCGGCCTCACGCACGATTCTGCCGACATCCTCGCGCAGTTTTAGTGCGCGGGGTGTGGGCACCAGCCCGCGTCCCGCCCTGACCAGCAGCGGATCGCCGGTCGTCTGGCGCAGCCGTGCCAGGGCGCGGCTCATGGCCGAGGGGCTGAGGCGCAGGCGCCGGGCGGCCCGGGCGACGCTGCCCTCTGTGAGCAGCACATCGAGCGTGACAAGCAGGTTGAGATCGGGTTTCGGCATCGGCAGGTCCCGGCTTGGCTTCCGATACATGGCGTTTGATGCATCAATATAGTGCAATCGATGCATATTCCGCCATATCCGATCTGATCCTACCTTTCCTGAGGGCCCATTTCGGGAGCCGACAGAGAAGGGACAGAGCCATGCACGAAACCGATGAAGCAACCGGCAGGGGCGACAGTGCCGCGACAGAGCGCCGCCGGCGGTTCCCCTGGGCGGTCGCCAGCCTGGCGCTATCCATGCTGCTGGCTTCGCTCGGCGTCAGCATCGCCAACGTCGCTCTGCCGGTGCTGACCGATGCCTTCTCGGCCCCTTTTCAGGCCGTCCAGTGGGTAGTGCTCGCCTACCTGCTGGCGATGACCGCCTCTATCGTCGGCGCCGGACGTCTCGCCGACCAGTTGGGGCACCGCAGGGTGTTGCTGGCCGGGATCGTTCTCTTCACCCTGGCATCAGCACTCAGCGGATTGGCGCCGGACCTGTGGCTGCTCATCGTGGCACGGGGAGTGCAGGGAGTCGGCGCGGCAATCCTGATGGCTCTCTCCGTGGCCCTGGTCCGCGAAAGCGTCGCCAAGGACCGGACCGGCAGCGCCATGGGTCTGCTGGGCACCATGTCGGCCATCGGCACTGCACTGGGCCCGTCACTGGGCGGTCTGCTCATTTCAGGTTTCGGCTGGCGTGCGATCTTTCTCGTCATGGTGCCGCTGGGTGTGATCGCCGCATTGATCGCCGCGCGATCGCTGCCCGCACCGCGCCCGCAGGAGCAGGCGCCGGCGGCATTCGACCTGCGCGGCACCGCGCTGCTGGCGCTGACCTTGGTTGGCTATGCGCTGTCGCTGACCTACGGCAACGGCCGCTTCGGCACTGGCAACGCCGCCCTGTTGCTGGCAACGGTGTTCGGCGCTGTGCTCTTGGTGCTGTCGCTGAAGCGGGCTGCCGCGCCGCTGATTCCGCTGGAGGCATTCCGCGACGCTGCGTTCAGCGGCAGCCTGGTGATGAATGCGCTGGTCGCCACCGTGATGATGGCCACACTGGTGGTCGGCCCGTTTTATCTCTCGCGGTCGCTCGGGCTCGACACGGCGCTGGTCGGCCTCGTTATGTCGGCCGGTCCCGTCATCTCGGCCGTGACTGGGTATCCCTCGGGCCGCCTCGTCGACCGCTGGGGTGTTTCCTGCATCCTCACCCTGGGGC
The DNA here is from genome assembly GCA_036781105.1 of Kiloniellaceae bacterium. Taxonomy (GTDB): domain Bacteria; phylum Pseudomonadota; class Alphaproteobacteria; order Kiloniellales; family Kiloniellaceae; genus Pelagibius. Next base: position 4,901 of record DAIQBR010000138.1, on the reverse strand, counting down.
TTGGCCTGATGCTGGCGGGCTGCATGGCACTGGCGTCGGTTCCCGCGGGCTTCGGCGCGGCCGGGTACATCGCCGCCATTGCGGTCCTCACACCCGGTTACCAGTTCTTCCAGGCAGCCAACAACACCGCCGTGATGATGGACGTGCCAGCGGCACCGGCCTGCTCAGCCTGGCGCGCAACCTGGGGCTCATCACCGGGGCATCTTTCATGGGCGCAGTCTTCGCCCTGGCGACCGGTGCGCCGGCGATCTCTGCGGCTTTGCCCGAAACGGTGGCGGTCGGTATGCGGATGACCTTTTCCGTCGCCGCGGCCCTGATGCTGGCTGCTCTGGCCGTCGCCTATGGAAGCAGTACCTTGCGCCTCTCGCTCAAAGCAGTCCCAGACTGCGGAAACTCGCGTGACCGGAGCGGGCGATGACCAGGTGATCGTGGATGACGATGCCGAGCTTCTCGGCGGCGCTGCGCAGTTCCTCGGTCATGGCGATGTCGGCGGCGGAGGGCTCGGCTTCACCGCTCGGGTGGTTGTGCACCAGGATGAGCGCGGCGGCGCCCAGCTCCAGCGCCCGCTTCATCACCTCGCGGGTATAGACCGGCGTGTGGTCGATGGTGCCCTGCTGCTGCTTTTCGTCGGCGATCAGGCGGTTGCGCTTGTCGAGGAACAGCAGGCGGAACTGCTCGACCTTTTCGTGCGCCATCTTCATGCGGCAGTAGGCCAGCAGCTTGTCCCACGACGAGATGACATCGCCTTCCATGGCCTCTTCGCGGGCGAGGCGCGCGGCTGCCTCGGTGACGATTTTCAGGGCGGCGACGGAGGCCTTGCCCATGCCGGGCACCGCCGCCAGCGCCTCCGGCTCGGCGGCCAGCACCCGCCCGACACTGCCGAATTGCTGAAGCAGCTTCTTGGCCAGGGGCTTGGTGTCGCCGCGTGGCTGGCCCCCGAACAATAGGAATTCCATCAGCTCGTAGTCTTGGAAGCCGGCGCCGCCGTGCGCCAGCACCTTGTCGCGCTGGCGGTCGCGGTGCCCGAAATAGTGAGGCTTTTCCGCCAGCTTGCCGTTCCCGCTTTGCTCGTCGTCGATCGCCACTTGAAGCTCCGCCGCTTTGCAGGCAATTAGAGATCGGGAACGCGTCATATTCAACCGAAGGAATGCGGAACCCCAATGCTAGCTATTTGTTAATCATAGCGCACAACAATTGGACCGCCGGAGTCCTTTGCCGCCGGTCCCGTTCGTCGAAACTGAGAGACCCGTCATGTCCGATGCCACTGTGATCGCTTTCCCGCCGCGCGGCGGCGCCGCCTCAACGTCCGACAGCTACCGTGACTGGCTGAGCTGGGCGGAGTGCGAACTGTCGATCCTCGGCTACGACCTCTCGGCCTGCAATTACGACTGGCAGGCCGCGCACGCCAAAGGTCTGCGTCCGGAAGAGGCCGCCGCCCAGGCGGCCGACGGCAAGGAAGCCGGCTGAGCCGCTTCACCGTCGCGCCGGCACCGCCGAAGCTCCTCCCGCTGGACGCGGCGCGCGAGTGATTGACGCGACAAAAAACGTCCCGCGATCTTTCTGTTTCATCATCGCCGATTTTGCGCGCGCATCATCCCCGAATGCGCCTTGATCTAAGACTCTCGCTGAATAGACAAGGTCTGTTGCCGCGCGTAGCGTGACGGCAACTGATCATGACCGCGTGAGAATGTCTCGTTCTGAAATCATCCGCGGCGGTGACATAATTTTTACACAGAGCTTATCTGTCGGCATCCGCGGCCACAGGAATCCGTATCCGAAGCCAGGCAGCGATCGTGTCTCA
>DAIQBR010000138.1:0-3058 GCA_036781105.1 Kiloniellaceae bacterium | reverse complement strand
ATCCGGCGCCTGCGCAGCCCGGACCTCGACACCGGAACGACCGCCGTGCGGTGGTGCCGGAGCGATGACGCACCGGTGCAGGTATCAAAACGGCAGGTAGCGCTGCAGGTAGACGGGCGTCGCAGGAGCGGCGCTTTTCCATAGCAACGAAGCGACGCGCAGTCAGCGCGGCCATGAACAGCACGACCCCCTCGGCGCAACGCCGGAGGCGGGACCCCGGCGATCCGCCGCTTGCCCCGGTGTGGGACCAAGGCGCCGGATCATGCTAGCCTTGCGACCCTGAGGGACCGTGTTGCAGCGGTCCCGCGATGACACGGAGGAAACCGCAGATGGACATCGAAGCCGTTCTGCGCCGGTACGAAGACGAGCTGATGGCCTATCCCAACGTGAATGGAGTGGGCATCGGCGAGAAATCAGGCCATCCCGTCATCAAGGTCATGGTCGTCCGGAAGGTCCCGGCAGCCTCTCTGAAGCCGGACCAGATCCTGCCCAAGGAGCTGGAAGGTTTCGCGCTCGACGTCGAGGAGATTGGCGAAATCGCGGCGCACTAGCTTTCACGCCCCGTGCAGGCAACGCCGCATCATCCGGGAGAAACGATGATGTTCGACCCACAGAAAACGGAACTGGACGCCGATACCGCCCAGAAGGTTCAGAAAGCCACGGCAAGCGACATCGAGAAGTTCCTCGAGCCCGGCAAGACCCCCAACAACGTGGTCGGCATGGGCGTCGGCGTGAAGTGGAGCAACGGCGAACCCTCCGGCAAGCCGGCGTTGCTGGCGCTGGTCTCGCAGAAGGTCGACAAGGAAGAACTCACCTCCGCCGACATGATCCCGAAGAAGATCGGCGAGATGCCGACCGACGTGCTGGCCATCGGCGAGCCTTTCGCCGGACAGGCCGAACCCGTCGAGGTCGACATCCAGCTGCTGGCCAAGAAAGCGCGACCGGCTTCCGGCGGCTACAGCGTCGGCCACAAGGCGATCACCGCCGGGACCATCGGTACCTGCGTCTACGACATCATGGGCACGCCAGGGAACCCGGTGGGCATGCCGCAGCACTACTACATCCTCTCCAACAACCACGTGCTGGCCAACAGCAACAACTCGACACCGGGTGACGCCATTCTGCAGCCGGGGCCCTTCGACGGCGGTTCCAATCCGGCGGACCGTATCGCCGCGCTGAGCCGCTTCATCCCCATCACCTTCGATCCGCCGGTGCCGCGGGCGCTGCATCGCAACCTGGTGGACTGCGCGCTCGCCGAAGGCGAGTTCCACGATCTGAAGCGCGAGATCCACTGGGTCGGCCACCTGCGCGGCTGGCGTCCCCGCGCCCAGGTCAAGGTCGGGACATTGCTGCAGAAGACCGGCCGCACCACCAACTACACCACCGGGCGCATCACCGCGGTGAACGCCACCGTCGACGTGAACTATGGCGGCGGCAAGATCGCGCGCTTCCGCGACCAGATCCTCACCACGCCGATGTCGGCGGGGGGTGATTCCGGATCGATCGTCGCCGACCGCGAGAACTTCGCCGTCGGTCTGCTGTTCGCCGGCTCGACGCAGGTCACGATCCTCAACCAGATCCAGCACGTCCGCTCGCTGCTGCGGATCGAGATCGTGTGAGGAGGGTAGAGGTGTGATCCCCTCACCCAGCGACGGCTAGGCACGCCGCAACCGGCGCGCCTAGCCTGCGCAACCCTCTTCCCACCGGGAAAAGGGCAGGGTGAGGGGGCTTCTGTTTAAGCGTAGGGCGGCTGGTGCCAGCCCTTGGGGGACAGGGTGAAGATCTCGTAGCCCGTGGCGGTGACGCCGATCGAATGCTCGAACTGGGCCGAGAGCTTCATGTCGCGGGTCACCGCGGTCCAGCCGTCCTGCAGGATCTTCACTTCCGGTCGGCCGGCGTTGATCATCGGCTCGATGGTGAAGAACATGCCCTCGCGCAGCTTCACGCCGGTGCCGGGGCGGCCGTAGTGCAGCACGCTGGGCGCGTCGTGGAAGACCTGGCCCAGGCCGTGACCGCAGAAGTCGGTGACCACCGAAAAGCGCTGCTTTTCGGCGAAGGACTGGATGGCGTGGCCGATGTCGCCCAGGGTCGCGCCCGGCTTCACCACCTCGATGCCGCGCATCATCGACTCATAGGTCACCTCGACCAGGCGGCGCGCCTTGATCTTGGGCTCGCCGACGAAAAACATGCGGCTGGTATCGCCGTGCCAGCCGTCGACGATGACGGTGATGTCGATGTTGATGATATCCCCGTCGTCCAGGCGCTTGTCCTCGCTGGGAATGCCGTGGCAGACGACATGGTTCACCGAGGTGCAGATCGACTTCGGGAAGCCGCGGTAGTTCAGCGGCGCCGGGACCGCTCCCTGTCCTTCGATGAAGTCATGGCAGAGCTTGTTGAGATACTCGGTCGTCACCCCCGGTTTCACTTCCGGGGTGATCATGTCGAGGGTCTCGGCCGCGAGGCGCCCGGCGCGGCGCATGCCTTCAAAGCCGGCTTCGTCGTGGATGACGTAGCCGCCCTCTGAGGGGCTGACGCGTTCAGCGGAATAGGCTTGCTTCATGGACCCGGACCTTTCGTACCTCTGATGAGCCCTATTTAGGGGCTTCGGCCGGATTTTTCCAGCAAATGCGCCCTTGTGGCCGGCTCAGGAGGCCAGCGGCAGGCGGCGGTCCACCGCGATTCCCGCCGGCGTCAGGGCGCAATTGTAGCAGAGAATCTCAACCCCTGTCGCGCGGGCCTCGGCGAAGGCGGCGGCGTAGGCCGGGTCGATGTCCTCTGCCACTGCGACCCGCTCGCAGTCGCCGCGCTGGACCAGGAACAGCAGGACCGCCCGGTGGCCCTCACGCACCATGGCGGCCAGCTCGGCCAGGTGCCTGGTGCCGCGCGCGGTCACCGCATCGGGAAACTCGGCAAGGCCGGGGCGGCGTTTCAGGGTGACGCTTTTGACCTCCAGATAGCAGGGCCTTTCGCCCTCCAGCAGGAAATCGACGCGGCTGCCGGCCCCATAGCGCACCTCGCGGCGCAGCCCGTGGTGATCCGCCACTTCCGGGATCTGACC
>DAIQBR010000137.1:6791-8696 GCA_036781105.1 Kiloniellaceae bacterium | reverse complement strand
GAAGCCCGGCGGCGGGCCCAGGTCGCGGCGGTAGGCGATGACCGAGGAGTAGTCATCGTCGGGCAGCGTCGCCGCGTCGTAGGCGCCGTCAGCCGGGAAGGGCGGCGCGAAGTCGGCGGTCAGGCCCAGCCAGAAGGCATCGGGGTCACCGGCGGTGCCGAGGTTGGGGCCGCATTCGTCGTCGCGGCTGACGAAGTAGGGGCGCTGGAACAGGATGGCGCCGACCTGCGGATCGGCCCGCAGCGATCTGATCTGCTCGTTCAGCTCGTCGCCGACGAAGGGGATCGAGGTATAGGGCTGGTCCGCGGCCAGGGTCAGGGTCTTCGAGCTGCCGGTAAGGTTGGCGCCGGTGTGAAAGGTGACGCCGGCGGAACCCGGTGCGGTCTCCATCTGCGCGTCGATTGCCTGGCTGTCCTGCGCGGCCACTGGGGTAGCCAGCGGGGCGGCCAGCAATAGCGCCGCCGTGACGGCGATGAAAGGAGCCCTGCGGCGTCCTCTCGCTGCCGTCGTCCGCTGTGCGGCTTCGATGGTGGATGTCGCGGAATGCCGCTTGCCTGAACGTATCATCAACGGTCCCCTGTGCGACGGGCCCCGCAGGCCGTCTCGCCTCTTCTTGTCATATCAATAGCCTCCCCCCGGCGGCGCCTCAACGTCCATAGACCTACTGCGCCCGATGGATTCCCCTCCACATTATTTTGGGCCGGCAGATATGGACAGGCGCTGCGGCGAACCTCACACTGCCGCGGCCGCCTGCACTCTCGCCAATTCCAGCCCTAGCTGCAAGACCATGACCGCTGCAAACCTGCCGCCTGTGACACTCCTGCTGGGCGGCGCCCGATCGGGCAAGTCGAGCTACGCCGAAAGCCTCGCCGAGAGCCGCCCGGGCCCCTGCGTCTACCTCGCCACGGCGCCCGCCCCTGACGCCACGGGGGACGCCGAAATGGCCGCGCGGATCGCCCTGCACCGCGAGCGCCGCGGCGCGCGCTGGACCACCCACGAGGAGCCCGTCGAGCTTGCCGGCGCCCTGGCGCGGGTCTCGAAGCCCGAAAACGCTGTTGTGGTGGATTGCCTTACTCTCTGGCTTTCCAATGTGATGTTCGCCAAACTTGATGTGGAAAATCAATGTGAGCAGCTCTGCGCGGCGCTGCCGGACCTGCCCGGGCCGGTGATCCTGGTGAGCAACGAGGTCGGCCTCGGCATCGTGCCGGAGAACGCGCTGGCGCGGCGCTTCCGCGACGCCGCGGGGCGGCTCAACCAGGCCGTGGCGGCGGCGGCCGACCGCGTCGTCTTCGTCGCCGCCGGGTTGCCCCTGGTGCTGAAGGACAACTAGCCCCCCACTAGCCGGCCAGCAGCAGGCCGGCGCAGACCGCCGCGACCAGCAGGGCGCCCGCGCAGAGGTAGAGATCGAGCACGCGGCCCAGATCCTCCGCTGTCACCGCGCGGCGCCCGTCGCCCATCCAGTGGTCATCCACCAGCTGGCCGCCGTACTGGCGCGGCCCGGCCAGCGCGAGGCCGAGGGCGCCGGCCAGGGCCGATTCCTGCCAGCCGGCGGAGGGCAAGCGGTGCCGGGGCGCGTCGCGCCGCATCGCCCGCCAGGCCGCCGCTGCCGAAGCGCCGGGCAGCACCAGGGCCGCGATCACGATGAGCAGCCCGGCGAGGCGTGCCGGCAGCAGGTTCACCGCGTCGTCGAGGCGCGCGGCGATCTTGCCGAAGGCCTCGAAGCGCGCGTTGCGGTGGCCGATCATGCTGTCCAGGGTGTTCACCGCCTTGTAGGCCAGCAGGCCCGGGAGACCCAGCAGCAGAAACCAGAAGACCGGCGCGACGAAGCCGTCGGAGAAATTCTCGGCGGCGGACTCGGCGGCGGCGCGGGCGACGCCGGCGGCGTCCAGGCTGGCCGGGTCGCGG
>DAIQBR010000137.1:0-6696 GCA_036781105.1 Kiloniellaceae bacterium | reverse complement strand
CGCCAACAGGCCCTCGGCGATCCAGCCGTAGGGCTGGGGGGCGAGCAGGGCGTGGAGCCCGGCGCCGGTGCCGCCGGCGACGGCGACCACCACCAGGGTGCAGAGCCCGCCCAGCAGGATGCGCCGGCCGCGCGGGCGGTCCTGGCGGTTGAGGAGCCGCTCCAGCAGGGCGATGCCCTTGCCGATGAGTTCGACGGGATGCGGCAGCAGGCGGTAGAGCCACTTCGGATCGCCGATCACCAGGTCCGCCGCCATGGCGAGCAGCAGCACCGCCAGCACGGCCGCCGGCGCCCAGGAACCGGCGGTAAGGTATGACCAGATCATGGAGTCAGCTCGCGGGGGCGGGGATCACCGGTGAGGGCCCTTCGACCTGCTGCCCCTGCAGGCGCTCGTTGGCTTCGATGAGCTTGCCTAAGAACGTGCCGAGAATCTCGAAGCCACGCTCGCTGCGCGGCTCGCTGAAAACGTCGATCTCTTCCTTGGTTAGCTTGTTGGAGACGACAGATTCTACGAGAGCGGCACAAAATGCAGGCCCGGCGGTCTCTTCATTGACATCCAGCAAGCCTGCAAAGAACGACCACAACGGAAAATCGGACCCGCTACCGGATATGGAGTCCATGCAGGAGGCCTCAGCAGTGGGACGCTTGGCCGGATCACGACGCGCCTCTTCCAGCATGACTGTAAGATGTGTGGATCCCGCACCCGCAGCGCCGAACGACGAACCTTCCCGATGATTGGAAGGCGCGCAGGCGGTGAGGAGGATTGCCAGAATCAGGGCCGGGATGAGAGGCGCCACGGGAAATCGGCTCAGCGCTTGAACGATCTGCTGCGTCACGGCGGTCACTGCGGCGCTTTGGAGTGATGTGCGAAATAGACGACCCGCATGACGCGGCCGAACTCGTAGGCAAAGATCTCCTCATTGTCGCTGTTCGCGACAGCGCGGATATGAGCGACGGTGACCTTGCCGGCCAAGTTGCTCTCGACCAGCGCTGCGCAGAGCGTTTCCGTCGCGAAGGAGTCGTGCACCTGGAAGAGGCCGCTCGCGATCTGGCGCAGTGGTTCGACCTTTGCGAAGGGCATCGCATTGAGGTAGCGGCGGCAGTAGTCGCGCGCTTCTTCCGCTTCCATGGTCCCGGCCTCGAGTGCCGAGAAGGTCTCGAGCAATTTCTGCTCGCCCCAGGACAGGTCTTCGGCGATAGCAGCAGCGGAGGGGAGCAGGCACCCTGTCACCACCACTGCCAGAATTCGCAACTGCCGCTTCATCTCCGCCAGTCCTCACCTGATCCCCCGGTAGCGAGGCTAGCAGACCCCGGTCCCGGTTGGAACTTGCGTCGCCTGCTCAATTCTCCGCCGCTGCGGCGCGGATCGCGGCTTCGATCATGCGGCAGGCCTCGTCGGCCTCGGCCCAGCGCTTGATCTCGACCCACTTGTTGCGCTCCAGGTCCTTGTAGTGGGCGAAGAAGTGGGCGATCTGGTCGAGCAGGATCTGCGGCAGGCCGCGGTAGGAGGAGACGTTGGAGTAGTAGGGGTGCAGAGCGTCGACCGGCACCGAGAGCACCTTCTCGTCCTCGCCGGCCTCGTCCTCCATGACCAGCATGCCGATCGGGCGCACCCGCACCACGGCGCCGGGGATGACCGGGATGTTGTTGGCGATGAGCACGTCCACCGGGTCGCCGTCATTGGAGAGCGTGTGGGGGATGAAGCCGTAGTTGAGGGGGTACTGCATGGAGGTGTGCAGGAAGCGGTCGACGAAGATCGCCCCGGATTCCTTGTCCATCTCGTACTTCACCGGGTGGGCGCCCAGCGGCACCTCAACTATCGCGTTCAGATCCCATGGCGGATTCTTGCCAACCGGGATTTTGCTGATATCCACAGATTTCTCCTCTTTATTCCTGGCCCTGCCCCAACTTTCGCCCCGGCGGCGGCCCCGGGTCTTTACGAATTGTTAACGTCACGGAGCCTTTAATAAACCGTTAGCGCGAGTTACAGCGCCGACGAACAAGATCAGGATAAATAACTGATTTAATTGAAACCTGAACACCTTTTTCCGTCGTTGTCGCTGGCCGAGAACGGTGGAAATCCCGCCCGGGGGCGGCGGGTTGGAATGAAGATACATTAACTTTGTTGCTTTGCACCTCCTGGCTCTGGTCAAGCGAGGGGCCGGGCACAGAAGCGGAGCCGGGACGCTGTGCGTCTCCACGACTTCGTGACAGGCCCCCTGCGATGCGGTGTGGAACGAGATGAACGTCAAGGACAGCCCGAAACGTCCGCTACTGTCGCGTTGGCCGGCCGCCTTCATCGCGGCCGTGCTGATCGGCACGACAGCACTCGTTCTCTATGTCGAGGCCAGCGTGTCGAAGCTGAAGCAGGTGCTGCCGGTGGAGGTGCTGCGCCAGGAGCGCGACGTCGTTTTCATGATCGACGACCTCGCCGCCCTGCAGCAGGCGATCCGCGAGGCTCGCGGGCAGTCCAGCGTGGAGCGCCGCCAGGCGATCATCGACCGCATCGACCTTGTCGAACGCCGCGTGCGCGACCTGACCGAGGCCTATTCCTTCAGCAACCAGGTCGGCATCGCCTCGATGCATGCGACGCTGAAACCGGTCGCCGCCGACCTCAAGCTGTGGCTGATCGACGGCGTGCAGGGCCTGGCGCCGGACTCCGACGTGGTCCTGGACCTGGCCGCCGAACGGGTCAGCGCGGCACGTCAGCAGATTACCAGCCAGTTCGGCGAGGCCAACGCCTCGGCCCTGACGATGCTGCAGGAGGAGGCCAGCGGGCTGGAGCGCTTCCGCGGCGCCCTCATCCTGGTGGTCATCGTGGTGGCCTCGCTGACCAGCGTCCTGGTCGCCTTCATCTTCCGCGAACGGCGTTCGGAAATGGCCGCGGCGGCGGCGCAGCAGCGCCTGCGCGAGTCCATTGAATCGCTGGCCGGCGGCTTCGCGCTGTTCGATGCCAACGAGAAGCTGGTGCTGTGCAACCGGCGCTACGGCGATCTCTATGCCGGCGTGCGCGACATGCTGGTGCCCGGCATGCGCTTCGAGGAACTGATCACCGCGGCGGGGCAGTCCGGCAACTTCCCGGAAGCCAACGACAATGCCGAGGCGTGGGTGCGCAAGCAGCTGCAGCACTTCCGCAATCCCGGCCGCCCCTTCGAGATCGAGCTGCGCGACGGCACCTGGTTCAGGGTCGCCGAGCGGCGCACCGCCAACGGTGGCTTCGTGGTCATCAGCACCAACATCACCGAGCTGCGTCGCCGCGAGTCGGAGCTGCGCAGCATCGGCGAGGAGCTGCGCCACAAGAACGTGCTGCTCGATGCCGCGCTGGACAACATGGCCCAGGGCCTCGCCATGTTCGACGTGAACCAGCGCATGATCATCTGCAACCAGCGCTTCCTGGATATCTACAACCTGCCGGTCGGCATGGCACAGCCCGGAACAGAGCTGGCCGAGATCCTGGAATACACCGCGAAGATGGAGACGCTTTCTCCGGAGCACGCACGCACGTTGCGCCACCGCCGCCTTGCCACCGCCGCGAGCCTGGAAGAAACCACCATGCAGGATTTCCTGTCCAACGGACGGGTGATCAGCGTGATGCATCGGCCGATGCCCGGCGGCGGGTCGCTGGCGACCTACGACGACGTGACCGGCAGCTACAGCGCCGAGCGCCAGCTGCGCATCGCCAAGGAAGAGGCCGAACTGGCGAGCCGTGCCAAATCCGATTTCCTGGCCAACGTCAGCCACGAGCTGCGCACGCCGCTGAACGCGATCATCGGGTTTTCCGAGATCATCAAGAACCAGATGTTCGGGCCGATGGGCAATCCGCGCTACCGCGAGTACGCGATCGACATTCACGACAGCGGCACGCACCTGCTGAGCCTGATCAACGACATCCTCGACCTCTCGAAGATCGAGGCGGGCAAGTTCGAACTGCACGAGGAAGCGATCGATCTGGAAGCGGCGACCAAGTCCTGCTTCCGCATCATGCGCGACCGCGCGGAGGAGGCCGGTGTCGTACTGCAGCACCGCTTCCCCGGCCGCCTGCCGCGCATCAAGGCGGACCCGCGCGCGGTGAAGCAGATCCTGTTGAACCTGCTGTCCAACGCGGTGAAGTTCACCGATCCCGGCGGCCGCGTGCTGGTCTATGCCAACATCAACCAGGAAGGCGCGCTGGTGATGCACATCGAGGACACCGGCATCGGCATCGCCGAGGCCGACATCGCCAAGGCCATGGCGCCCTTCGGCCAGGTCGACTCCTCGCTCAGCCGCAAGTACGAAGGCACCGGCCTGGGCCTGTCGCTGACGCGCCACCTGGTCGATCTGCACGAGGGCGAGTTGACCCTGGAGAGCATCATGGGCCAGGGGACCCAGGTCTCCATCACTTTCCCGCGCCACCGCATCATGGCCGTCCCCATTCCCTTCGAGCCGCGACGCATCGCCGGGACCTCGGCCTCCGCCTAGGCAGCGCGCCCGGCGCCGCTTTCTCAGCCATATGACCTTACCGCCACCCGTGGGCCTGTCCCGAGCATGACAGGTGAAGCGGTTGCCTGAGCGGTGTTCTGCCCGGCAGCAACAGACGCCCCGGGCGAATTTGAAGAAACGTCTCGCAACTACCACTATATATGGTATGCTCCTGGTTAATTGGGGGTATATCAGGGGGCGGGCCGTGAACATGGCCTTCAATCCGGCGATTTTGCCGGACAGCAAGCTGCGCCGTCTTTACGACTACTGGCGGTCGCTTTGCCACAACGGGACGATCCCGTCGCGGCACGATATCGATCCTCTCGACATTCCAGATTTGCTGGCGAACGTCTTCCTGCTCGATGTGGTCGGCGATGCCGACGACTTCGTGTTCCGCCTCGCCGGCTCGCTGGTCGAGGAAGCCTTCTCCATGCCGCTGCGCGGACGCTCCATCGCCGAGATCCAGAAGGCCGCGGGGACGCCGATCCCGGTGGCCCAGCACATCGAGGTCGCCCGCGGCGGCGGCCCGCGCTACCGCGAGGGCAGCATGCTGGTGGCCGGGCGCGAGCACTGGCGCACCCACCGCCTGCTGTTGCCGCTGTCCAGCGACGGGCGACAGGTCGACGTGCTGATGGGCGGGGCGATGTTCCTGCTCGGCGACCGCGTGCAGGAGATGCAGGCGGAGCCCTGGAGCTATGTGCCCGCCGTCGGCGACCCGCCGCTCGGTTTCTAAACAGGGCGTCGAAAAGCCGCAGATTTCTGCGGCAATCGCCTCATTTTTGCCTCACCTGCATGGTCTCCTTGAAGGCATGGTCTCCTTGTCAGCCGGCCGCGGGCATGCTTGCCTAGCGGGAATGACAAAGAGCGTCGGTAAGACCGCATAACCAAGGGAGAACTCGGCGGCCATGAACAGCAGCAGCAACCATTCCCGCCGCCCGGCAACGACGGCCGATGTCACCTCCAGCACGGGGGCCAGCATGGGCGTACGTCCCGGTGCCGGCGTGCTCGGCCTCGCCAAGGCGGAGCCGGCGGCCCAGTCGGCGGAGAACTCCTCCGAGGGCACCCTGATCGTCGGCGAGGGCATTCAGGTGAAGGGCGAGATTCAGTCCTGCAGGCGGCTGATCGTCGAGGGCAAGGTCGAGGCCTCGCTGGAGGCCAGGGAGCTGACGGTGCGCGCGGAGGGCCTCTACCAGGGCACCGCGGTGGTGGAGACCGCCAACGTCGGCGGCAGCTTCACCGGCGACCTCACCGTGAAGGGGCTGCTGACCGTCGAGTCCGGCGGGCGGGTGCGTGGCACCCTGCGTTACGGCGAACTGCGCATCGAGCAGGGCGGCCGCCTGAGCGGCGACGTCGACCTGCTGGACACGGATGAGGAATCCGAGCCCAAGGCAGATCCGCAGGAGGCCGCGAAGGCTGCCGTCAGCAAGGCGCAGGCGAAGGGCGCCGTCCTGAACAAGCCCGCTTCCGAGCTGTCGGTGGAAGGCGCCACGGCACGCTAGAGCGTTCCTTGGTTAGATTGAAGCAATTCTGTTTCCGTGCGGGGCGGCGATCCGTCAGGAGGCAGGCGCAGCGCGATGTGGTGCATCGGGCAAGCCTGCCGACGCAGCGGGCGCCCGCCGCACGGAAACCCGAAGGGCCGGGCGGCTTTGCGCCAATGCCGGCGGGCTTCGGCTTGGCCATAGCGCCACTATGGCCGGCGCCAAACCCCTTGGCCTTGGCACAAATCCACTCCGGCAGAATGGTTCAATCTAGCCAAGGAACGCTCTAGACGGCCGGCGTCGATCCGAGGCTTCGCCAGATCTCTCTCTGCACCGAGAGGTAGCCGCGGCTGCGCACCGCGATCCGCGGCGCCAGCAGCCGGTCGGCTGCCGGCAGGGCGTGGAACGGCACCGCCGGGTAAGCGTGATGTGCCGTGTGCAGGTTCATGTTCCAGCACAGGGCCCGCAGGGCCGGATGGGTGAGCGTCGTGCGGCTGTTGGCCAGCATGTCCGTCACCCTGGGGCAGCCGCCGTGCTCGGCCAGCAGGTAGAGCCGCAGGAAGGGCTGGCCGAGCAGTGCCGGCAGCACCCAGAGCCACAGCAGCAGCGCCGAGCCGGCGGCGAGGCTTGCCGCGGCGGCGAGGGCATAGAGCGCCAGATGCGCCCGCGCCTCGCCGACGATGGCGGGCCGCAGCCGCACCGGCACGAAATCCTCCGTAACCTTTCCGAGCGCATGGCGCAGGGTGGTGGCGAAGCGCTCC
>DAIQBR010000136.1:0-8700 GCA_036781105.1 Kiloniellaceae bacterium | reverse complement strand
GGAGATCCGCGGCGGCCTGGTCGACGCCATCTGCCTCTATGTCACCAAAGGTTTGTGCAGCTAGCCGCTGCGGGGCCTGCCCAGCCTGCCGACGCCCCGGGCCCTCGGACAGCGGGCGATTTCCGGCCTGGAGCCGCCAAATCTCCGGCGGCTGAACTTTCGGCTTGCGTCCGCCCCTGGCGAGACGCTAGGAAATCAGCCCGTTTCAGGGCCCGGTTGCTGGGGCCCGTTTCAGGCCGGGGACAGGTGGCCGAGTGGCTGAAGGCGGCGGCTTGCTAAGCCGTTAGGCGGGGTAACTCGTCTCGAGGGTTCGAATCCCTCCCTGTCCGCCATTCCCGACTAAAATCTGCTGTCATCGAGGGGGTTCGAACCCTCGATCCGAAGTCTGCGCGCGGGGCGCGCGGGGTTCAAATCCCTCCCTGTCCGCCATTTCCGACGACATTCAGAAGTTGCCAGGAGGGTTCGAACCCTCGATACCAAAGTTGCGCGCGGAGCGCGCGGGGTTCGAATCCCTCCCTGTCCGCCATTTCCACAGAATTCTGGCCGTCGGCGAGAGGGTATCGAACCCTCTGCTTTGGCCCGGCGCGCACTGCACCCGGGGGCGCATCCTGCCCTATTCGCCGTCTCCAGCAGAAAAATTTCCGTGATCCGAGGCAGTTAACATGACCTTTGCGATGCGCGCGTTAACGCGGCGTTAAGGTCACTAGGCCTTGATGGGCCGTTCGTTTCCCCAGGCTTCACGATGTCTTAGGAAACGGCGTTCATACTTGCTTCAGATTTTGGGTGCGGATACTTTAGCGGTGGCTTGAGGAGCAGTTTCAATCAAGAAGACCCTCCGGCGTTCCGGAGTGGCTTGGGGGAACTCAAAAGGCACCGACCGGCGCAGTTCGCCACCGCACCAGCAAAGAGTTGGCGGGAGCGCTGAGAGCGCGACCAGGACGTTGGAGACCGGAGTTATTCCGGACACAAGCGTCCCTTTCGCGCGATTGGGAGGACGTGCCACGACATGTGGGAAGGCGTGAGGGCCAGGGTCGCTGACCTTCTGGAACGGGCGTTCGTTCCGCGCGAACTGATTCTGCGCGCGAACGACCGTACCACCGTTATCCGGCTGCCGGTGCGCACGCAGAAGATCGCTTCCCTCGCCGTCATCGGCCTGTTCGGCTGGACCCTGCTCATCACCGGTGGCTTCGTCATCCAGGAACTCGTCATCTCCGGGAAGAACCGGGAGATCGAAGAGCACAAGCTCGCCTATTTCGACCTGCTAAGCGAAGTATCCGAATACCATAATCAATTTGCCCAGATTACCCAGAATCTGGAGAGCAACCAGGCCTTCCTCCTGGCGATGCTGCAAAGCGGCGCGGAAGCCGAGGCCGACATCGCCGCCATCGAGCAGCGCCTGAGGGACAGTACGACAGAAGAAGAGCGCGCAACGGTGGCCAGCGGCGGCCTGCGCGACAAGCTGCAGCGCTTCGAGAGCGACCTGCACGAGATCGTCGACCGCAACCTGGAACTCCGCGCCCAGGTGGACTCCATGCGCGACGTCCTGTCCGACACCCAGGCCGAAAAAGAGCGCGTCGCCCAGGCCCGCGAACTGCTCGGCGAACGGCTGCAGCAGGTCGAAGACGCTTTGGCCCGAGTGTCCGAGGAAAAGCAGCAGCTGGAACTCACTGTCTCCGACCTGCGCGGCGAGATCGACCGTTCGCGCGAACAGCTGGTCGTGGCCGAGGGCATTCAGAACGACCTCAAGGGTGAGATCAGCACGCTGGACCGCCAGCTCGGCGATGCCGAGGACCGGCGCGACGGCTTGGAGCGCCAGATCGCCGGCCTTCGCGACTCACTGGATACCGCTATCCACCGCGGCGACGGCCTGCAAAACGATCGCGAGGATCTGCGCAGCGAAGTGGCCGAGTTGCGTCAGCGTATGACGGATATGCGTCAGGCGCAGCACAACATTGTCCAGCGGCTGCGCGAGCGCACCGAAAACAGCGTCGACACCATCGAACGCACCGTGGCGATGACCGGCCTCAAGCTCGACGACCTGCTCGCCTCCATCGGCGATCCCGGGACGTCACAGGGCGGCCCCTTCGTCGCCGGCGACTATACCGGCGACTTCGACGGCGATGCCGAGTTGGAGATTGCCCTGTCGCTGCTCGACCTGCGCCTCAGCCGCTGGTCCGCACTGCAGCGCGTCATGCGCACTCTGCCGCTCAGCGCGCCGCTGGAGCAGTACCAGCTGAGCAGTGGCTTCGGGCAGCGTACCGACCCCTTGAACGGCCGCAAGGCCATGCATCGCGGGCTGGATTTCCGGGCGGCGATGAACACGCCCATTTTTGCCACAGCCCCCGGCAAAGTAACCTATGCCGGCTGGAGCGGGCCTTTCGGACGCATGATCGAGATCGACCATGGCCACGGCGTGCGCACCCGCTATGCACACCTGAAAAAGATTCTTGTCAAAACGGGGCAGACGGTGACTAATCGCGAGAAGATCGGACATGTCGGTTCATCCGGCCGCAGTACCGGTCCACATCTGCATTATGAAGTGCGCTACAAGGGCGTTCCGTTAAACCCTCAAAAGTTCGTAACGGCAGGCAAGCATGTTTTCAAAGACTAAAGACAGCACGAGCACCCCTGAGCCGCTTTCTTCGACGTCGTCTTCGGAGCCGAAGCGAAGCAATGCCAAGAGTGGTGTTCCGTCGATCATCAGTGCCGATCTTCGTATTACGGGCAACCTGAAGAGCGACGGCGACATCCAAGTCGACGGCCATGTCGAAGGCGATATCGACAGCGCGACCCTGACCATCGGCGAAGGCGCCCATGTGAAGGGTCACATCAGCTGCGAAACCGTCCGCGTCTGTGGCACCGTCGATGGCGCAGTGAAGGCGAAGTCGGTGGTGATGGCGAAGACCGCACGGGTCATCGGCGACATCATCCACGACAGCCTGGCGATCGAAGCGGGGGCCTTCATCGAAGGCAACATCAAGCGTCTGGAAGGTGCGGGGCGTCCCGCCGCAGTCTCCAGCGCCGGCGCTTCGACATCGTCCTCGTCGAGCGGCTCTTCCTCCAGCACTTCCGGGTCGTCCGGAAGTTCGGCTGCCGCAGCCAAGTCGCTGGCGAGCTGAGGCGGGCGGTCAGCCTTCCTCCGCCAGGACGGCGCGGAACAGCTCAGCATCGACGTTACCGCCGGAAAGGGTGAGAGCGATCACCCTGCCGGCGGTGTCGATTTTGCCTGCCAGGACGGCGGCGAGGCAGACGGCGCCGCCCGGTTCGACCACCAGTTTCAGATTGCGGAATGCGAAGCGCATGGCTTCGCGGACCTCGGCGTCCGACACGCTGAGGCCGGCGCTGACGCGCGCGCGGTTCACCGCGAAGGTGAGGTCGCCTGGCTGGGGCGAGAGCAGGGCGTCGCAGATGGACGGTGCCGCCGGGCCGTGCGGCAGCGGTCGCCCGGCCTCCAGCGAGATCCTGGTATCGTCGTATGCCTCAGGCTCCACGGTATGCACCTTCGTCGCCGGTGACAGCGCCTCGAGTGCCAGCGCGCAACCGGCCGTCAGGCCACCCCCTCCACAGCACACAAGCATGGCGTCGAGAGCGAGACCGCGCTCGCTCGCCTGCTCGAAGACTTCCAGGCCGCAGGTGCCCTGGCCGGCGATGACCATGGGGTCATCGTAGGGCGGCACCAGGGTGGCGCCGCGTTCGGCAGCTATGGCGCCGCCGATCTTCTCGCGCGCCTCTGTTGCACGGTCGTAGAACACGACTTCGGCGCCGTAGCCCCGTGTATTGGCAACCTTGATGGCCGGCGCGTCGGAAGGCATGACGATGACCGCCGGCAGGCCCAGCAGTGCCGCCGCCGCGGCGACACCCTGGGCGTGGTTGCCGGAGGAATAGGCCACCACTCCGCCGGCGCGCTCGGCCTCGGGGATCTGGCTGATGCGGTTGTAGGCGCCACGGAACTTGAAGGAGCCCGTGCGCTGCAAGACTTCGGCTTTCAGCAGGACGCGTCCGCCGGCACGCTCGTTCAGCGCCGGCGATTCCAGGATGGGGGTCCGAACTGCCAGGCCCTCGAGGCGGCGGGCGGCGGCGCGCACGTCGTCAAAGGTCGGCAGAGCCGCGGCTGGCGCTGCCGTCGCAGGCTGCATCTGGGTCATGGCGTATCCGTCGTCTGTTGCTGAACGACTATTAGCCGCTTAGCGCAGGCGGAGCCAGCCTCCTGTGAGAGCGTCAGGCTGCGATCCCGAGCAGCGGCGGCAGTTCGTCCAGACGATGGATGACGGTGACGAAGTCGCCGGGCAGGCGGTCCGGCTCCCGCTTGAAGCGGTTGATCCAGGCAACTTTGAATCCGAAGTGGGCGGCGCCCTTCGCGTCCCAGCAGTTGCTGGAGAGGAAGCAGATCTCCTCAGGCGCCGCGCCGAGGCGGTCGACGGCGAGCTGATAGACCCTGGCATCGGGCTTGTAGATGCCGACGTCCTCGATCGAGAGCACAGCGTCGAGGCGCGCGCCGAGGCCGGCCGAGGACACCGCGGCATCCAGCATACGCGGGCTGCCGTTGGAAAGGATGGCTGTGGTCAGACCGGCGCCTTTCAGCCGTGCCAAGGTGGCGTCGACCTCCTCGTAGGCCTCGAGGGAAAGATAGAGGTCCATCAGCTTGCCGTGCAGGGCCTTGTCCTGCACACCGCTGGCGGTGAGGGCGAATTCGAGGCTGTCGGAGGTGACCTGCCAGAATTCCGCATGGGTCGCCATGAGGCTGCGCAGCCAGGTGTACTCGAGCTGCTTCTGACGCCAGAGTTCCGAGACGGCGCCCGCCTTGTCGCCCAGCGCCTGGCCGCCGCGGCGCACGGCCGAATGCACGTCGAAGAGGGTGCCGTAGGCGTCAAAGACGCAGGCCGTGACTTTGTTGAACTCCGGGAGGCGGCCATCTGGCATCGCGGGGTGTTCCTCTTGTTCTTGCGTGGGACTCTTCTGTCGGCTGTGGATGCTTCCGAGGCGCCGACCGCGGAGGGTGTCAGGACGCGCCGGGGGGAATCTCGAGCGCCCAGAGCGTCTCCTTGGCGGGCTGGCCGTCGCGGTAGACGACCAGACTCTCAAGAATGCGCTGCACGTAGTTGCGGGTTTCGCTGAAGGGTATCCGCTCGATCCAGTTGACCGGGTCAACCTTGGGGTCACGCGGGTCGCCGAAGAGTTTGATCCAGCTCTCAGCACGCGAGGGGCCGGCGTTGTAGGCTGCGAGCGCCAGGATGTAGGAGCCGTTGAAGCGCGCCAGAAGCTCGTTCAGGTAGGCCTGTCCGAGGCGCACGTTGTAGTCGGGATCCTCGGTCAGGCGCTCGCGGTTGAACGGCAGCCCCATGCCCTTGGCCGTTTGGCGGGCGGTCGCCGGCATCAGCTGCATGAGGCCGAGGGCGCCGACCGAGCTGCGCGCGCGGGGGTAAAACTCGCTTTCCTGCCGCATGACCGACAGCACCAGGGCGGGCTCCGGCGCTGGCCCGACGGGCAGGGCGCGCTGCGGGTAGAGCAGAGGGTGCAATTCGTGCCCCGCGCGTCGTGCCGCCTTGGCCGCCCGCAGCGCGACGTCCTCGCGGTGCTGCTCGTTGGCGAGCTCGATCAGCAAGCGGTAGTCGTCCAGGTCCACCGCATCCTGGCGCAGGCGGGCGAAGAACTGATCCTGCAGGCGGGGCTGATCCAGCGCCCCCAGCAGGCGGACGGCCGCGACCGTTTCCTGCGCCTCGAAGGCGTCACGCTTGGCGGCCGGGATGACCAGCAGCGCGACCGTCGGCGGCGCCCAGGCGCGGCCGATGCGCTGAGCCGCCAGCTGGCCGTAGAAGGTCGCCGGGTAGGCGGCGGCGGTTTCGTACCACCGCCGGGCGTCCTCGGTGCGGCCGAGCTGGGTCGCGGCCTCGCCGGCCCAGAAGGCGCCCCGGGACTTGCTGATCTCCGAAGTGACGCCGTCGTGCAGGCGGACAAAATGCGCGAAGGCGGCATCGGGCTTGCCGAGGTACTTGAGCGCCATCCAGCCGGCCTGCCATTCGCCGTCGGCAAAAGGGACACCGTCGTCGTTGCCGTGCTGCGCGCTGATCCGGTAGGCGAGCGCATAGTCGTTGCGGTCGAGCGCGCGCCAGACCACCCAGTTGCGCAGGCGCCACCAGGCCGACGCCTGGGGTACGTCCGGCGGCAGAGCTTCCAGCAGTTCGACGACACCCTCGTAGCGGCCGCGGCGCTGGCGCCAGACGGCGCGCTCGTAGATGAGGCCGGGGTCGTCGCGCAGCTTCGCGGGCACCTGGTTGATGAGGCCGTCGACGCCGGGCCGGTTCTCGATCAGGGCGAGGCGGGCGCGGGCGAGGGCGGCCTCTCCCGGTGGGACCCGCGGGAGCTGACGCTTGGCGGCACTGATGCGCTGGTCCCATACCAGGCGGTCGAGCCGCGCGATTTCGTCGTCGCGGGTGAGGAACTGCTTGAACGGCCCGCGGAAGGCGTTTTCCTCCGAGGAGTCGAAATCGACCGAGACCCAGTAGCGGCGTGCGGTGGCGCGCGCCTCGTCCTGACGCCCGGCCTGCCAGAGAGCCGCGACGTGCTGGCGGGCCCCCTTGCCGGTGATCGCCGGGCGGTCGCCGAACCAGGCGAGCACGAGGGCGGCGGGGAGGTCCTCCGGCATGACCTGCTCGGCGTTGCGGTAGAGGCCGAAAAGCCCCGGCCAGCCGGGATTGGCCTCGATGAAGGTCGATATCTCATTGAAGCTGCGCGCTGAATCGCTGCGGCCCAGGTCCAGCCAGGTGACGATCTTGCCGGCCAGGGGGTGGCGCCCCTGCTGGGCCATCGCATAGCCGCGATCGAAGTAGCCATCCTCGATCAGGGTGAAAGCCGAGCTGTAGAGCCTGCGTTCGGCCTCCGACAGGGGCGATGCCGGCGCGGCCCGCGCCGCTTCCGTGGTCAGGGCGGCGGCCAGGAGGAGGAAAACAACAACCAGAACGACCGGAACGCGCGCGCCAGCGAGCAGGATCACCGCAGTCTCCGTCTGCCTTCGGTGGTGGGAGCCGAGGGTAATGTGAGCGGCCGGTTCGCTGCAAGGGCGGCCAGGGGCGCCGGCTGCTTGCCCCTGAAGTGAGCAGCGGTTATGGTCCCCGCTCGCCGAGGCCGCTGTGGGCCGCGGAAAACCTACCGATTCAGGGAAGATGAAAATGTCCGGCCCCATGTTCTCGGGCTCCATCACCGCCCTCATCACACCTTTTCGTGATGGCAAGCTGGATGAAGAAGCCTTTCAGCGCTTTGTGGAATGGCAGATCGAAGAAGGCACGAGCGCGCTGGTTTCCTGCGGGACGACAGGCGAGTCGCCGACCCTGTCGCACGAGGAAGATATGCGCGTGACGGCCCTGTGCATCGAAGCCGCCAAAGGCCGGGCCCCGGTGATCGCCGGCACGGGATCGAACTCCACGGAGGAGGCGGTCATGCTGACGCGCCATGCCATGGAGGCTGGCGCCGACGCGGCCCTGATCGTGACTCCCTACTACAACAAGCCGACCCAGGAAGGCCTCTACCAGCACTACAAGGCAATCCACGACGCGGTCGAGATCCCGATCATCATCTACAACATCCCCGGGCGCTGCATCGTCGACATGTCCGTCGACACCATGAAGCGGCTGGCCGAGTTGCCCAACATCGTCGGCGTCAAGGACGCGACCGCGGACCTGACCCGGCCGGCCAAGACCCGTGCCGGGATTTCGCCCAGCTGACCGGAGAGGATGCCACCGTGGTGCCCTTCCTGGCCCAGGGCGGGCATGGCTGCATCTCGGTGACCGCCAACGTGGCGCCGCGGCTTTGTGCCGAGCTCCACGCCGCCTGGAAGCGGCGCGACATCGACCAGGTGGATGAGCTGAACGACCGGCTGATGCCGCTGCACGAGGCGCTGTTCATCGAGTCCAATCCGGCACCGGTGAAGTTCGCCGCCAAGCTGCTGGGCCACTGCGACGACGAGGTGCGGCTGCCGCTGGTCCGCATCCAGCCGGAGACGCAGAAGCGGGTGCGCTCGGCCATGGTCCACGCGGGGCTGATCAACTAAGCCGGCAGGACGGGCAAGCGATGAATGCGGGCGCGAAACAGATCGCGGCCCAGAACCGGCGGGCGCGTCACGACTACCAGATCGAGGACCGTTTCGAGGCCGGGCTGGTGCTCACAGGCAGCGAAGTAAAGTCTCTGCGCGGCGGCCGGGCCTCGATCGCCGAGGCCTACGTGACCGAGCGGGGCGGCGAGCTGTTCCTGCAGGGCGCTCACATCCCGGAATACCAGGCCGCTACCCACAACAATCACGAGCCGCGGCGACTGCGCAAACTGCTGGTGCATCGCCGCGAGCTGGCCAAGCTGGTGGGGCAGGTCCGCCGTGAAGGCTACACCCTGATTCCCCTGGCGATCTACTTCAACGCGCGCGGCATCGCCAAGCTGGAAGTGGGCCTCGCGCGGGGCAAGAAGAAGGCCGACAAGCGCCAGGACATCAAGGCGCGCGACTGGGAACGCCGCAAGTCACGCATCCTGAGGGAGCGCAGCTAGCCTTCGTCCAGGCGGCGCCGGATGCCGCTGAACACCGCCTCGAACATCGCCGTGGTGAGCCGCCCGGTGTTGGTGTTGTAGCGCGAGCAGTGATAGCTGTCGGCGACCGTCACGCCGTCCAGTTCGTGCAAGGCGCCGTGTTTGAAGGGGTAGAGGCTCTTGCGCACGCCC
>DAIQBR010000135.1:8215-8707 GCA_036781105.1 Kiloniellaceae bacterium | reverse complement strand
CAACGGCGAGAACGTTACCGCGGTGATGAGCGCCGGCGAGGCGATGTTCAGCGGCCTGGCCGAGATCAGCCAGGAGATGATGGACTTCGCCGGCCAGCGCCTGCGCGCCGACATGGAGGTCGCCGAGGACTTCGCCAAGGCGACCTCGCCGGAAGACCTCTTCGCCAAGCAGTGCTCCTTCGCGCAGCGCGCTGCCCAGCAGTATGCCGAGGAGACCAGCAAGCTGATCGCCATGATGGCGCGCATCCAGCAGTCCTGCTGGGCCCCGGTGGAAGAGTGCACCAAGCAGGCGCTGCACGGCCTCAATGGTGCCGAGGGCAAAGACGAAAAGAAGTAGCCAGGCGCTGTGAAGCCGGCCCTTACCAACCCGTCATCCCGGACAAGCGAACAGCGCGATCCGGGATCCAGGGCCACGGCCTCGTCGCTTGCCCTGGATCCCGGCTCGCCTTCGCTTACGCTCACTTGGCCGGGATGACATTTAAGCGTGGGGCG
>DAIQBR010000135.1:0-8164 GCA_036781105.1 Kiloniellaceae bacterium | reverse complement strand
GGTGCGGTGTGGCCGGCGCCGTAGCGCTCCTCGATGACGTCCCAGATCTGCGCTTCCAGGCAGACCTCGTCGAAGCGGTTGATCTCCTGCAGGCCGGTCGGCGAGGTGACGTTGATCTCGGTCATGTAGTCGCCGATCACGTCGATGCCGACGAAGATCAGCCCGCGCTCCTGCAGCGCCGGGCCGATGGCCTCGCAGATCTCCTGCTCGCGCTTGGTCAGCTGCGCTTTCTCCGGGCGGCCGCCGGCGTGCATGTTGGAGCGCGCCTCGCCGTGGGCCGGCACCCGGTTGATGGCGCCGGCGGGGCGGCCGTCGATCAGGATGATGCGCTTGTCGCCGCCGCGCACCTCCGGCAGGTAGCGCTGCACGATGATCGGCTCGCGGTAGAGGTCGGTGAAGAGTTCCAGCAGCGCCGAGAGGTTCTCGTCGTCGGGGCCGAGGTGGAACACGCCGGCGCCGCCGTTGCCGAACAGCGGCTTCACGATGATGTCGCCGTGCTCGGCGCGGAAGGCCATGACCTCGCGCTTGTCGCTGGTGATCAGCGTCGGCGGCATCAGTTCGGCGAAGTGGGTGACGAACAGCTTCTCCGGCGCGTTGCGCACGTGCACGGGATCGTTCACCACCAGGGTTTCCGGATGCACGTGCTCCAGCAGGTGCGTGGCGGTGATGTAGGACATGTCGAAGGGCGGGTCCTGGCGCATCAGCACCACGTCGGCGGTGGCCAGGTCGATCATCTGCGGCGCGCCGAGGGTGAAGTGGTTGCCCTTCTCGCGGCGCAGCTCCAGCGGCTGCATGCGCGCGTAGACGCGGCCGTCCTTCAGGCTCAGGGCGCTGGGCAGGTAGTGGAACAGCCCGTGGCCGCGGCGCTGCGCTTCCAGCGCCAGCACGAAGGTGCTGTCGCCCTGGATGTCGATGGCCTCGATGGGATCCATCTGGATGGCAACCGCCAGACTCATCGCAGCACTTTCATGTTTTCTGTTCCTGGTTCCGGGTCCTGAAAGGTGGGGTCAGTTCAACTGACGGCGCAGCTGGCGCAGCAGCTCGGCGATGTCGGGGCGGCCGGGCTCGTCCGCCTCGGCCAGTTCGAGGAAATGCTCGAAGGCCATGATCGCCGCGCGCATGTTGTCGAGGTGCGAGTGCAGGATGCCGGCCTCGCGCCACAGGCCGGCACGCTCCGGGGCGATCATCAGCATGGTCTCGAGGACGGCCAGCGCGTCGCCGGAGCGCTCTTCCTTGATGTGGCGCATCTTGATGTTGTTCTGCAGGCGCAGCAGCACGTCGCGGCAGCCGACCGGCGCGGTATGTTCGGGCCGCAGCTCGGCTTTGTCGCCGGCCATCGCCTTCAGCAGGCCGCGCAGCGCCATGGCGTCGCACAGCTTGCCGCCGTTGAAGGGATCGATGATGGCGCGCTGGCCGCCGAGGTCGAGGCGCAGCAGGAAGTGGCCGGGGAAATTCAGCCCCGAGATCTGCCAGCCCTGCGCGCGCGCGCCGTGCAGGTAGAGGATGCCGAGGGCCACCGGCAGGCCGCGGCGGCGGTCGATGACCTTCATGAGGTTGGCGTTCACCATGTCCTCGTAGCTGTCGCTGTCGCCGCGATAGCCGTAGCGCTCCACCAGCACGGCGTTCAGCACCTCGATGCGCGCGGCCAGGGAGTCGCCGGCGCCCTGCTTCTCGCCCAGGTCGGCGACGTCGCGGCTGACCAGGGAGAGGTGGTGGTGGTAGCGCTCCAGGCTCAGCTGCGGTCGTTCCAGGGCGGCCAGCAGCAGGGCGGCCTCGGCGATGTCGATCTCGTCGTCCTCCTGCCCGCCGATGCGGCGCAGGCGGCTTTCGACTTCCTGCCGGTTGCTGGCGCTCGACCAGTTCACCACTCCGCTCCCTTCAGCCTGTTACGAGGTCCGCCGCGGATCGTCCTTCAGCAGGACGTAGTTCACCACCCGCTGCACATAGGAGATGTTCTTGGCGTGGCCGACCACCCGGTCCAGCTCCGCCTGCGACCGCGCCACGCCCATAAGGTAGATCACCTGGTTCACGGTTTCGACGGAGTAGTCGATGGAGGAGACATCCTCGTCGAACAGCAGGGTGGACTTCAACTGCGCGCTGATCCAGGTATCCCGTGTGTAGTTGCCGAGGCCCGAGGTATCCTTCACCTCGATCTCGTTGATCACCTCGCGCACGCCGGGGGCCTGCCAGGCCAGGCGCACCGCCTCGACGCGCTGCTCGGGCAGGCGCACGTTGCCGGTCAGCAGCACGCGGCCTTCCTCCACCTGCAGGTTCACCTTGCGGAACATCTCCTCGTCGGCCTTGAACCAGAGGTCGTTGATGGCGATGCGGATGTCGGTGTCGGCGACGCTGCGCCGGAAACCCTTCTCGGTCTGCGCCGCGGTGGCACCGACCGCGCCGGCGCCGGCGGCGGCGCCCCAGACGGTGCAGCCGCCGGCGGCAAGGGCGAGCGCGACAAGGGCGGCGCAGGCGGGAATCAGGGAAGCACGAAATGGCATGGACGTCTGGTACCCCGGTGGAATCGAAATGGAAAGGCCGGCGGACGCCCGGGTCTTCCCGGGGCAGGCCGCCGGCGCGGGAGACTGCACCGCCAATGTGGCGGGATCGTGTCGCCCCGCCCTGTTGTCTTAGTGGAACTCCGGCCGCCAGGCATCCGGCAGGTGGCGCGGCAGATGGCGCGGCACCATCAGCAGGGCGTCGAAGCGCAGCTCCAGGCCGGCCAGCTCCGGATGGCGCTGCACGAAGACTTCGGCGGCGCGCTGCAGGCGGCGCTGCTGGCGGTGCGAGATCGCCTCGCCGGCCCCGGCCAGGCTGGCGCGCCGCTTCACCTCGACCACCGCGAGGGTGCGGCCGCGGCGCGCGACGATGTCGATCTCGCCGACCGGGCTGCGCCAGCCGCGCGCCAGGATGCGGTAGCCCTTGCAGCGCAGCCACCAGGCCGCGAGGCTTTCGGCCCGCCGACCGCGCGCATAGGCGCGCCGCCGCGCCGCCGCGGTCATGACTCCTCACCTCCTCCGGCCTTTGCGAGTTCCAGCGCCCGGGCATAGACTCGGCGCTTGGGCAGGCCGCTGGCCGCGGTCACCGCGGCGGCAGCGTCGCGCAGGCTGTCGTGCTTCAGGGCTTCGAGGAGCGCCGCGTCGAGGGCGAAGCCGCTGCCGGCCTCGGCGGGCGCGGGCGGGCCGACCACCACGACGATCTCGCCGCGCGGCGCGCCGGCCGCGGCATAGTGGGCCGCCAGTTCGGCCAGGCTGCCGCGGCGCACCTCCTCGTGCAGCTTGGTGAGTTCGCGCGCGACCGCCGCTTCGCGCGGGCCGAGCACCTTGTCGAGGTCGGCCAGGCTGGCGGCGAGCCGCGAGGCGCCCTCGAAGAAGATCAGGCTGGCGTCGAGCCCGCGCAGGTCCTGCAATTCCTTTTGCCGCGCGCCGCTCTTGGCCGGCAGGAAGCCGCCGAAGAAGAAGCGGTCGCTCGGCAGGCCGGACAGCAGCAGGGCGACCAGCGGCGCCGAGGGGCCGGGCAGGGCGGTGACCGGCAGCTTCTCGGCGATGGCCTCGCGCACCAGCTTGAAGCCGGGATCGGAGACCAGCGGCGTGCCGGCGTCCGACACCAGGGCGACGGCGGCACCGCCGGCGACGGCATCCAGCAGGCGGCGGCGTTCGTGGGGGCCGGAGTGGTCGTGGTAGCTGGCCAGCGGCGTCGCGATGCCTTCGGCGCTCAGCAGCTTGCGGGTGACGCGGGTGTCCTCGCAGGCGATGCGGTCAACGCGGCGCAGCACCTCCAGCGCCCGCCGCGAGATGTCGCCGAGGTTGCCGATCGGCGTCGCCACGAGGTAGAGACCGGCGGCCAGGGGTGCCCGTTCGCTGGCCTTGGCGTCCGCCTTCGCGGCGGAACCCGGGGGCCCGCCGCGCGGTTTACTTCCCGACGCCGCCTCGCTAGGCTCAGCGCTCTCCGTGACGGATGGATGGTTCCTTGATTTTGCTGACATCTGGGCCGCGCCGAGGCTTCGCACCGAGTGCAGGGGTGGCGGTGATCGTGGGCTGGCGGTCTTTGCTTGCGGCAGGCTCCGCGCTTGCCCTCGCCGTGACGCTGGCCGCCTGCGCCTCGCCCAGCGTACCCACGCCCGCGCCCGAGACGCAACCACCCGTCGCGCAGGCACCGGCGCCGGAGCCTGACGAGAGCTACGAGGCGCTCACCGAACCGCTGACCCAGTTCGAGGAGCCGCTGGCTTCGCAGCCACCGGCGGCGGTGAAGGTCGGGCTGCTGCTGCCGCTCAGCGGGGCGCGCGCCGATGTCGGCCAGGCGCTGCTGAACGCGGCCGAACTGGCCCTCTTCGATCTCGGCGGCGACCGCTTCACCCTGGTGATCCGCGACACCCAGGGGACGCCGGAAGGCGCCGCCGCCGCCGCCCGCCAGGTGCTGGCGGAAGACGCGGCGCTCATCCTCGGGCCGCTGTTTTCGACCTCGGCCGAGGCGGTGAAGCCGGTGGTCGACGAGGCCGGCGTGCCGATGATCACCTTCTCCAACAACAATGCCATCGCCGGGCCGCAGTCCTTCGTGATGGGCATCACGCCGCGCACCCAGGTCGACCGCGTGGTCGACTACGCGGTGTCCCAGGGCCTGCGCCGCATCGCCGTTCTGGCGCCGGAAAGCGCCTACGGCAACGTCGTCGTGCAGGCGCTGCAGGAAGCGATCTTTCGCAACGGCGTCGAGCTGAGCCGCGTGGTGTACTACGACCCGCGCTCGACCGACGTCTCCGCCGAGGTGCAGGTGCTGGCCGATTTCAACAGCCGGCGCAGTGCCGCCGAGGCGCAGCGCCGCGACCTGCAGGGCCGCAGCGACGAAGCGGCGCAGCGTGCCCTGGCACGCCTGCAGGGCGTCGAGACCATCGGCGAGCTGCCCTTCGACGCCATCCTGCTGCCGGCCAGCGGCCAGCAACTGCTGTCGGTCGCGCCGCTGCTCGCCTACTACGACGTCGATCCTTCGGAGGTGCGTTTCCTCGGCACCGCG
This sequence comes from Kiloniellaceae bacterium, assembly GCA_036781105.1. GTDB lineage: Bacteria > Pseudomonadota > Alphaproteobacteria > Kiloniellales > Kiloniellaceae > Pelagibius. Next base: position 3,160 of record DAIQBR010000135.1, on the reverse strand, counting down.
CTGTGGGAGGATCCGCAGCTGCTCAGCGAGCCGACCCTGCAGGGCGGCTGGTTCCCGGCGCCGCCGCCGACCTTGTGGAAGGCCTTCCGCGACCGCTACCAGCAGAGCTTCGGCGATACCCCGCCACGGGTCGCCTCGCTGGCCTACGATGCGGTGGCGCTGGCCGCGGTGCTGGATCAGCGCGGCGAACGCGAGGGCGCCTTCGTCGCCTACACCCAGGACGCCATCACCCAGACGCTGGGCTTCGCCGGCATCGACGGCATCTTCCGCTTCCTGCCCAGCGGTCAGGTGCAGCGCGGCCTCGCGGTGCTGGAACTGCGCCGCGCCGGCTTCATCGAGCGCGACCCGGCGCCGGGCAGCTTCCCGGCCGGCATCAACTGACGGACATCAGCTAGGGCCTATCAGGTGAGCAGGTAGCCGAGCAGGGCGTCGAGCCGCTGGCGCCCCGCCGCCGTGGCGCGCAGGCCGGCCGCATCGATCTCGAGATAGCCTTCGCCGGCGAGGCGCTGCAGCTTCTCCGCCGAAAGCAGGTCCTCGGGCTCGGCCTTCAGTTCATCGCGGAAGGCGCCGCGGGCGATACCCTCGCTGAGCCTGAGGCCCATCATCACCATCTCGGAAAGGCGCTGGCCGGCGTCGATCGCCTCCACCTGGCGCCAGCCGTGGCCCTGGCGCTCCACCAGGTCGAGCCAGGCTTCCGGCGCGCGGTGTTCGCGCGTCGCATGCTTGGCGCCCTCCCAGGTGAGGCGGCCGTGGGCACCGGGCCCGATCCCGGCGTAGTCCTGGTAGCGCCAGTAGGTCAGGTTGTGGCGGCACTCGCCGCCCGGGCGCGCGTGGTTGGAGATCTCGTAGGCCGGCAGGCCGGCCTCGGTCAGGCGCGCCGCCGTCGCCTCGAACAGGGCCGCGGCGGCCTCTTCTTCCGGCATCACCAGTTCGCCGCGCCGCCAGGCGCCGTGGAACGCGGTGTTTTCCTCGATGGTCAGCTGGTAGAGCGAGATGTGCTCGGGGCCCAGCGCCAGCGCCCTTTCCAGTTCCGCCAGCCAGTCTGCCAGGGCCTGCCCGGGCCGGGCGTAGATCAGGTCGAAGGAGATGCGCTGGAAGGCGTCGCGCGCCAGCTCCAGCGCGGCCAGCGCCTCGCCGGCCGAGTGCTGCCGGCCGAGGAACTTCAGCGCCGCGTCGTCCAGCGCCTGGACGCCGAGCGACAGCCGGTTCACCCCGGCGCGGGCGAAGGCGGCGAAGCGTTCGGCCTCCGCCGAGGTCGGGTTGGCTTCCAGGGTGACTTCGGTGCCGGGGGCGAGGCCCCACAGCTTGTCGATGCGCGCCAGCGCCGCGGCCACGGTCTCCGGCGGCATCAGCGAAGGCGTCCCGCCGCCGAAGAACACCGAGGTGACGCGGCGCGGCCCGCTCTTCGCCGCGGCATGGTCGAGGTCGGCGAGCAGCGCCCGGCGCCAGCGGTCCTGGTCGACGGACTCGCGCACGTGGCTGTTGAAGTCGCAGTAGGGGCACTTCGACTTGCAGAAGGGCCAGTGCAGGTAGACCCCGAAGCCCGCCTCTGCGGTGCCCATGGTCTGATCCGCGGTCATGGTCTCAGGCCGGCTCCAGCAGGGCCCGTTTCAGCTTGGCGAAGGCGAGCGCGCGGTGGCTCATGGCCTCCTTCTGCTCCGGATCCATCTCGCCGAAGGTGATGTCATGGCCCTTGGGCTGGAACATCGGGTCGAAGCCGAAGCCGCGTTCGCCGCGGATCGGCCACACCAGGGTGCCTTCCAGGCGGCCCTCGAAGGACGCGGTGTCGCCGTCGGGCCAGGCGACCGAGAGGTTGCAGCAGAAAAAGCCGCGGCGGTCGGGATTGTCGCCCAGTTCCTCGTGCACCCGCTTCATCGCCACGAAGAAATCGCGCTCGGGTCCCGCCCAGCGCGCGGTGTGGATGCCCGGCTGGCCGTCCAGCGCCGGCACCGCGAGGCCGGAATCGTCGGCGATCGCCGGCAGGCCGGTGGCCGCGCAGGCGGCCCGTGCCTTCAGCACCGCGTTCTCCTCGAAGGTCAGGCCGGTCTCTTCCGGCTCCGGCAGGCCGAGGTCGCCGGCGGAGAGCACTTCCAGGCCGAAGGGCGCCAGCAGCGCCGCGTTCTCGCGGTACTTGCCCTTGTTGTGAGTGGCCAGGACGACTTTTTCTCCGGGACGGAAAGGTTGCATGCGATTTCGATCCCTCGTTCAGGCGAGGCCCAGGCCTCCCGTCTTCCGCTGCATCAGCCGACGCCGAGCGCCTTGTTCTGCTGCACGCAGAGTTCCTTCACGCCCTTCTCGGCGAGGTTCAGCAGTTCCTCGAACTGCTTGCGGGTGAAGGGTTCGTCCTCGGCCGTGCCCTGCACCTCGACCACCCCGCCGGTGGCGGTCAGCACGAAGTTGGCGTCGGCCTGGGCGGTGGAATCCTCGGCGTAGTCGAGGTCGAGCACCTCCTGGCCCTGGAAGATGCCGCAGGAGACCGCGGCGACCTGGTCGGTGAAGGGCAACTCGGCGATGGCGCCGATCTCCTTCATGTGCTGGAAGGCCAGGTGCAGCGCGACGTAGCCGCCGGTGATCGCGGCGGTGCGGGTGCCGCCGTCGGCCTGGATGACGTCGCAGTCGATGCGCACCTGACGCTCGCCGAAGGCGGTCAGGTCGGTGACCGCGCGCAGCGAGCGGCCGATCAGGCGCTGGATTTCCTGGGTCCGGCCGCTCTGCTTGCCGCGGGCGGCCTCGCGGTCGGTGCGGCTGCCGGTCGAACGCGGCAGCATGCCGTACTCGGCGGTGATCCAGCCGCGCCCGGAATTGCGCAGCCAGGGCGGAATGGATTCCTCTATCGAGGCGGTGCACAGCACGTGGGTGTCGCCGAAGCGCGCCAGACAGGACCCCTCGGCGTACTTGTTCACGTCGGTTTCCAGCACGATATCGCGCAGCTGGTCGATGGCACGGCCGGAAGGTCGCATGAAATATCCTCTTTCGGGGGTCAGGGCTGGGCTCGGAGCCGCCGAAAGCGCTTTCGCCGGCCCCTCAGCGGCGCGCAAGCTAGACCATGCGCCCCCTATCGTCCAGTTCGCGGGCGACACCGGCCCCCTGCGGCCCGCGTTGACCCCTGCCGGGGGGCTCACTACATTCCGAGACGACTTTGGGAACCGCCGTGGATATG
>DAIQBR010000134.1:6511-8784 GCA_036781105.1 Kiloniellaceae bacterium | reverse complement strand
CGCATGTGGGAGTTCTACCTGATCGGCTGCGAGATGGGCTTCCGCTACCAGGGCCTCATGGTGTTCCAGATCCAGATCGCCAAGAAGATCGACGCCGTGCCGCTCACCCGCGACTACATCTACGAATGGGAACACGCGCGAGACAGCGACGAGGCCAGCCAGGCCGCGGAGTAATCGGCTCGCCCACTCACGTTGCCTCCCTCATCCAGGAGAAAGGCATTTTCGTCGAAGCCACCTTGAATCAGACCTCTGCCCGCGATGGGATGCAACTGGATCACAGGGTCAACCCCGAAAACGGCGACCTCGTAGTGGCAGGCATGGATGAGAAGCAAGCAGTGACGAAGCGGACGGCTGCAAGCTATCCGTCCGCGCCCGAGCGCGTCTACGGAGCGCACAACCCTGGGGGCACCGTTCAGGTCGTCGTTCGATCCAGCGGAGACGATCGGTTTTTCCGATTGAACGGCCAACTGCCTGCCCCGTTTGGGCTCTCTGCTGGTGTTCGGCGCAGAGCGTTTTCTCGCTCACCGATGTAGTCTCGGGTAAGCGGAACCGCGTCCGGTGCCTTGGCGAGTTGGATCTGCGCTACCATGTGGCCTTGGCGCCTGAATGTCATTTCACTGGCCGCCAGGTAGAACTCCCACATCCGGCAGAAGCGTTCATCGTAGAGCTGCGCTGCATCGTCCCATCGGGAAACAAAACGCTCGCGCCACTTCCGCAGAGTCTCCGCATAGTGGAGCCGTAGAATTTCGACGTCTGTTACCCAGAGGCCCGCTTGCTCTATTGCCGGCAAAATCTCCGAAAGCGCCGGAGAATAGCCGCCCGGAAAGATATACTTCTGCAGCCAGGGATTCGTGGGATAGGGCTCGTCCATATGAGAGATCGTATGGAGCAGGGCAACACCGTCATCCGCCAACAAAGCCCTGAGCTTCTCAAAGAACTTCCTGTAGTTGGGCGTTCCGACGTGTTCGAACATGCCAACAGACACGATGCGGTCGTATCTGCCGGCTTCTTCTCTATAGTCTCTAAGGTAGAAGCTCGCCAAGTGATCGAGCTGCTTCTTGGCAGCCTCATGATTCGAGAAGTGATGCTGCTCGGACGACAGCGTAAGTCCCGTAACTCTTGCCTCGGCAAGCTCGGCCAGGTAGAGGCCCAGGCCACCCCACCCGGATCCAATGTCGAGAACACTCAAGCCAGGGCGATCCAAGCAAAGCTTTGCAGCGATATGGCAAAGCTTGTTCTCTTGCGCCTGATCCAGGTCTTCTTGCCCGGACACGAAATAGGCGCAGGAATACTGCCGGTTCTTGTCGAGAAAGAGATCGTAAAGTGCAGGCGACAAATCGTAGTGGTGGGCCACGTTGGATCTTGCCCGATGCAGAGGGTTCGCCTGATTGTATCGCCGCCAAAGCAGCCGGACCTTCGTTGCCCAAGTGTCGAACCAGTTGATGGTGCCGGTGCCTGTGTTCAGGCCGAACAGGTCCAGAAAATCATAGATCGAGCCGTTCTCAACAGTCAGCTCGCCGTCCATGTAGGCTTCACCCACGTAGAGTCGGGGATTGAGCAGCAACTTGTAAGGAAGCAGCCGGTTATGAAGGCGAATAGCCACGGCAGGCCCTGTTCTCGGGTCTCCGACGCGGAATTCCTCTCCCTTCACATTGAGTACGGTGAGCTCACCTTCCTTAATGAGACTTTTCAGGAGGTACGCAAAGAACATGGAATCTCCGGCGGCTCCTCAGGATTGTGAGATATGCGAGCGGACCTCGCCCTCGGGAGGCGCGTGAGCACCGTCTCCAAGGGCAAGGTACTCTCGTCGGTTCTCACACCCCGCCCATGCAGAGGTATTTCACCTCGAGGAACTCGTCGATGCCGTACTTCGAGCCCTCGCGTCCGATGCCGGACTCCTTCACGCCGCCGAAGGGGGCGACCTCGGTGGAGATCAGGCCGGTGTTGATGCCGACCATGCCGCTCTCCAGCGCCTCGCCGACACGCCAGATGCGGCCGATGTCGCGGGCGTAGAAGTAGGCGGCGAGACCGAACTCGGTATCATTGGCCAGGGCGACGGCTTCCTCTTCGGTCTTGAAGCGGAACAGCGGCGCCACCGGGCCGAAAGTTTCCTCGCGGGTGATCTTCATCTCGGTGGTCACCCCGGTCAGCACCGTCGGCTGATAGAAAGTGCCGCCGCGCTCGTGGCGGCTGCCGCCGAGGGCCACCTTGGCCCCCTTGGACCTGGCGTCGGCCACGTGCTCCTCGACCTTCTCCAGGGCCGCCACGTCGAT
>DAIQBR010000134.1:0-6501 GCA_036781105.1 Kiloniellaceae bacterium | reverse complement strand
GGCTCGATCGCCGCCCTGGCCGACGCCGTCCTCCAGCCCGGGGCCGACCTTCAGCTTTTTCACCGCGGCGGCCAGCTTCTCGGCGAAGGCCTCGTAGACGCCGTCCTGGACCAGGATACGGTTGGCGCAGACGCAGGTCTGGCCGGTGTTGCGGAACTTCGAGATCATGGCGCCCTCGACCGCGGCGTCCAGGTCGGCGTCGTCGAATACCAGGAAGGGTGCGTTGCCGCCCAATTCCATCGAGACCTTCTTCACCGTCGAGGCGCACTGCTGCATCAGCAGCTTGCCGACCTCGGTGGAGCCGGTGAAGGACAGCTTGCGCACGATCGGGCTGGAGGTCATCTCGCCGCCGATCTCCTTGGCCGAGCCGGTGACGACGTTGATGATGCCCGCCGGGATGCCGGCGCGCTCGGCCAGCTCGGCCAGCGCCAAGGCCGAATAGGGCGTCTGGGTCGCCGGCTTGATCACCACCGGGCAGCCGGCGGCCAGGGCCGGCGCGCACTTGCGGGTGATCATGGCGTTGGGGAAGTTCCACGGCGTGATCGCCGCCACCACGCCGACCGGCTGCTTCACCACCACGATGCGCTTGTCCGCCTGGTGCTGCGGGATGGTATCGCCGTAGACCCGCTTGGCTTCCTCGGCGAACCACTCGATGAAGCTGGCGCCGTAGACCACCTCGCCGCGCGACTCGGCCAACGGCTTGCCCTGCTCCAGGGTCATCAGGCGGGCGAGGTCCTCCTGGTTCTCCAGGATCAGGTTGAACCACTTGCGCAAGATATTCGCGCGCTCCTTGGCCAGCAGGCCGCGCCAGGCCGGCCAGGCCTTTTCCGCTGCCTCGATGGCGCGGCGGGTCTCGGCGGCGCCCATCTTGGGGATGGTGCCCAGGACCTCTCCCGTCGCCGGGTTGGTCACCTGGATCACGGCACCGCTGTCGGCATCGGCCCAGCCGCCGTCGATGTAGCACTGCTCCCGGAACAGCTTGGGATCGTCAAGCTGCGGGGTTGCCGCTTCGATCTTCTGGGCTTGTGCGGTCATTTGGGGTCCTCCACTGTGGCCGGTGTTCTGCCCGGCATTGTCAGATGCGGGGCGCGAGTATAGACCTGTCGGCCAAACGGATGAAAGGCCAGCCGGTTCCCTCCGATGGGTCCAGGCGGCCGCTTCGATCTGGAGGAGATCATGCTGCTGAGACGGCCCCTGCTGGCCGCCGCCCTGGCCCAGACCCTGGCAATTTCCGGACTCCTGCCGGCACCGCTGCAGGCGGCGGATTCCACGCGCTGCGCGGACACGGTGGATGAGCATCTGGCCGCGCTGCCCCTGGCCGCCGGCGACGTGAAACAGATCCGCCTCATCGAGCGCACCAACATCGCCGACGACTTCGGCCCGGAGATCTTCGGTGTCGACGCCTGGGTGCGGCTGAATTCCTGCAGCGGCTGGCTGGTCATCAACATGACCCCTGCCTGCTACATCAGGCAGACCTACACGCGCGGCGACTGCCGCGTCGACGGCGTGCCGAGCTATTAGAGACCTTGCCGAGATACCGACGATGACCCCCCTGTCCCTCGTTCCCGCCGCCCTGGCGGTGCTTTTCCTCTCCCTTGCCGTTGCCGGCACCGCCCTGGCCCTCGACTGCCGTGAAGAGGCGCAGAAGGAGTTGCAGAGGCTCGGCGTCGCCACCGAGGACATCGCCAGCATCCGCTACGTCGAGAAGTACAACCCCACCGAGACCGGCCCCGATGTCCTGGGAGTGCGGGCCTGGGTGCGCCTGAAGGCCTGCGCCAGCGGCTACCTGGTGATGGACATGACCCGCAGCTGCTTCGTGCGGCAGAGCTACACCCGCGGCGAGTGCCGCCGCGCGGGCATCACCGCCTACTGACTTTCCGTGCTGAAGCCCCTGTTTCTGTGGCGCGCGCGATATAGATTGCATCGGTATCTGGAGATGCCTTTCGCGGGAGCGATAACAATGCTGAAAGCGACTCGGTGCCGCTTCACCGGCACGGCGGCAGCGGCCTGCCTGCTGCTGTGGCTGGGCGGCGGCATGGCGGCCGCGCAGGATATCAGGCGCTTCGAGGAGAAGACGGCCGAGCGCCTGGCCGATCTGCAGCTCGGCAGCGGCGAAGTGTCGTCGATCCGCTATGTCCTGAAGCGCAAGGTCGGTGAGCAGGCCGGCCCGGACATCGCGGGCGCCGAGGCCTACATCCGCCTGACCCGCTGCAGCGGCTACCTCGTCGTGCAGATGAACCGCGCGGCCTATATCCGCCAGACCTATACGACCGGCGACTGCGAGGTCGCGGGCGTTCCCGCCTACTGAGCCCGCCCCCACCCCCAGGCGCCGAAGGGGGCGCCGAGGGGGCGCCGGTAGGAGTGTCGGTGACGGTCCCGTGACAGCCATGCCATTCCTGCATTGCTGCCGCCCACCGGCTTGGCCGGCCTCGAAGCGTCCCCATGTGATTTTTACCGCAGTCGATGGAGGCCTTTTCGATGTCGATCTTGTCCAAGACCCAGGTGGTTCTTTTCGCCCTCACCACGGCGTTTGCCGTCACCGCCGCCGCCCCCGGCGCCTCGGCCTTCGAATGCGAAGAGCAGGTCAACCGGGTCTTGCAGGAGCGCGGCATCAGCCAGAGCGACGTGCAGTCCGTGAAAGTCACCCGGCGCACCGGCGGCGCGAGATCCGCGGGTATCTATAGTCTCGATGCCTGGGTACGCCTCAATTCATGCAGCAATGGCGCCCTGATCGTCAGCATGACCAAATACTGCATGGTGCAACAGAGCTACACCACCGGCGACTGCAGCGTCGGCGACATGCCGAACTACTGAGGCGCCCGGGGCTCAGGCGGTCTGGAGAATCTCGCCGCCGCGCCGCCGCGCCGCGGGCAGAGAGATCGTGACCTTGGTGCCGGAGGCGCCGCCCGCTTCGCCGTCCGCCCTGCCGTCGTGGGACTGCAGGGTAATGCTGCCCTGGTGCAGCTCGACGAAACGCTTGGCCAGCGTGAGCCCGAGGCCCGAGCCCTCGTGGCTGCGCTCCAGGCCGCGGTTGGCCTGCTGGAAGGCATCGAAGCAGGTCTCGATCTCGTCGGCGGGGATGCCGATGCCGTTGTCCTCGATGGAGATCCGCGCCGAACCGTCGGCTTCCAGGTCGACGGTGAAGACGACCTTGCCGCCCTTCGGCGTGAACTTCAGGGCGTTGGAGAGCACGTGGTTGACCGCCAGCTTGATCAGCCGCTGGTCGCCCAGGTAGCGGGCCTCGGTCGGCGGCAGATAGGCCTCCACCTCGTGGCCTGTCTCGCCGGCACGCGCCTGCAGATGTTCGGCCATGTCGCGGCACAGGCCGACGAGGTCGAAGTCCTCTGCCTGCAGGCTGTCCTCGCCCGCCTCTATGCGCGAGAATTCCAGCACGTCGGCGACGGTGCGGAACAGCCGCTGCCCGCTCTGGCGGATGTCCTTGGAATAGGCGATGTAGCTGTCGTTGCCGAGCGGCCCGAGCATCTGCTGCTCCATGATCTCGGAGAACCCGATGATCGCGTTCAGCGGCGTCTTCAATTCATGGCTCATGTTGGCGAGGAACTCGGTCTTGCTCTGGTTGGCCAGTTCCGCCTCGTTCTTGGCGCGGCGCAGTTCACGCTCGCGCGCCAGCAGGCGCCGTTCGGCGCGCACGCGGCGGTCGATGTCGCGCACCAGCAGGATGTACATCCGGCGGTCTGCGTCATTCAGCTCACTGACCGCAAGATCGGCGTAGAACAGCTCGCCGTTGCTGCGGCGGCAGACCAGGCGCCGCGGCCGCCCCGCCGTCATGACCCTGTGCAGGGCCTCGGCAAGCTCGTCTTCGGAGAAGCTGCCGAGGCGGGCGATGAAGTGCGCCACCGAGGTGCCGTCCGCCTCCGCCATCGACAGGCCGAACATCTGTGCCGCGGCCTTGTTGATGAAGCGGATATTGCCCTTTGCATCGGTCGTCACCAGGGCGTCGAAGGCGTTCTGGGCGAAGGCGCCCATGAGTTTCTCGGCGCGCAGGCGCGTCAGGGTTTCCGCCATCAGGCTGCGCGCGACCCGCTGGAAGCGCAGCAGGAAGCTGCCGGCGGCCGAGAGGAAGGCGCCCAGGATGAAGGGCACCACGTCGAGGATGACCGGCAGGCCGGCCTGCAGGGCCATCGCCGCCGCGACGAGGGCGCCGCTGCCGCCCAGCACGAGGGAGAAGCAGGTAAGAGCCTCCCAGCGGCGTGACAGCCAGCCGAGGGCCAGGACGAAAGCCGGCACCGCCAGGGCAAAGACCCAGAACGGCAGGCGCAGGAGCGCCCGCTCCAGCAGCAGCGACTGCGCCGCCAGCAACTGCACCTCGACACCCGGCAGGACGCGGTAGTTCGGCACCGCGAGGATATCGCCCAGCTCGACCGCGGTGGCGCCGACCACGATGGGCCGGCCGCGCAGCAGAGCGGGGTCGACATCGCCCCGCGCCACGTCGACAAAGGAAAAGCGCGTCCATCCGGTGCGGTCGATACCGTAGTCGATGTAGAAGCGGTGCGGTTGCGCACCCTCGGTGCCGGCGATGACTGCGGCGAAGCTCGGCAGCGCAGCCTCGCGCCAGGGATAGCTCGGCGCGGCCTCCCGGATCAGCCCGTCGGCGGCGGGCACCATGTTGGTCGAGGCGAGCCGGGCGAACTGTTCAAAACGCGGCAACGGCCCGGCGTCGACATAGGCCTGCGCCGCTTCGCTCATTGGCGGAAGGCGGCCAGAGTGGTGCGGCCCGCGCGCCGCGCCAGCGCCCCTTCCAGGGCGGCATCCTCGGCCTCCTCGCTGCGCAGGCTGAAGTCGACGTCGAGAAAGACCTCGCCCGCCTCAGCGGCGGTCAGCCGGTCCAGCAGCAGGGCGTGCAGCGAGCGCGGCCAGGGCCAGCGGCCGACCTCGTGGATCGAGCGCGGGTCGATCTCGATGAGCACCGGCCCTTCGGCAGCCGGGCGCTCGATGACCCGCATGCGCAGGTCGATCAGGGCGCGCTCCAGAGGCTCCAGCGCGCCCACCGCCAGCGCGCCGAGAGCGATCACCGAGGCCGCAAGGCTGACGATCCAGGGCCGGATCATGACACCGCTCCTGGGCGCCAGGCGGCGGGGGCCGGTCCTCGCCGGCGCGGCCGCCGCGCGGGGCGCAGGGGACTAGTTCTTGCCACCGAAGCCACCCCCGAGACCGCCCCCGAGACCGCCACCGAGTCCACCGCCCAGGCCCTTGCCGAGTCCGCCGCCGACCGCATCACCGACACCGCCGACGGCATCACCGACCGCACTGCCGACGTCATCTACGGCATCGCCGGCACCGCCCAGGGCATCGCCCAGGCCGCCGCCGACTGCGCCACCGACGCCGCCGGCCGCGTTGCCGACACCCTTTGCCGCCCCGCCGGCCGCGCTGCCGACGCCGTTTGCCGCGCCGCCGAGGGCGTCGCCGACACTCTCCGCGGCACCGCCGACGGCGTCGCCGGCGCCGCTGTTGCCGGCCGCGCTGCCGCCACCCTTGCCGTTGCTGTTGCCGCTTCCATTGCCGCCGGCATTGGACTCCCCGGCGCCGGCCGCCTCACCGGCGGCGTTCTCGCCGGCCGCGGCCTTGCTGGCCGCCGCCTTCGGCGCATCGACCGGCTTGCCGCGTTTGGACGAGCTGCGGCCGACATCGAGGCCGGTCTTGGAGGCCTGGGCCCGGGCACGCTCGCCGGGATCGATGTCGACGGAGTCGCCGCTGCGGCTGTCGGACACGCCGACGCGTCCTTCCTGAACGGACACGCTGGTGTCGGCGCTGGTGACGTCGACGTCGAACTTCGTCCCCTTCACGACGGCGAGCACATAGGGCGTGCGTACCGAGAAGGTCCCGGCCGGGCGCTTCTCCACCGTATAGGTGGCGCTGCCCGAAGCCTGGTACATCTGCGTGGCGTGGCTCGACACGCTGGCGGCGACGGTCACCGAGGTATTGGCGCGCAGCTCGATGCGGTCGAGCGACTTGGCGACGACCGCGCTGCCGTCGCCGCCGGTGCGGATCTCGGCGCCGTCCGGCACGCGGCTGTTCGGCTCCAGGTCCTGCCAGCCACCGACGGTGACGCCGGGAGCGCGCCACTCGACATGGCCCGATGCCGCCAGCACCTGCCAGTCGGCATTCGAGACCGCGCGATCCGATCCCAGCACGAGCAGTGCCGAAAACACCGCCAGCGTCGCAACGAACGCCAGCACCAGGCGGCGCGCCGTGGACGACATTGAAGTACCCGACATGAAAATCATGGTTCCTACCCTTCAGTCGCAGCCGGAATGCCGGCGAGGCTGTCCCGCCGCATTCAAGGCCGGGCTTCTGGCCCGAACTGATCCTCGAAAACTAGAGAGAATATTAAGTAATCAAGATGAATAAAGTATTACTCAGCACAACTTCTGAGAGATATATACAATTCGATGATATTATACTTCTCAATACATGAAGTTACTGCATAAGCGTGCATTTCTCGGTTAACAACTACTGAAATTAACAAGAAAGGTGACAAAG